>JBOGXT010000121.1:0-5528 GCA_050694635.1 Thermoleophilaceae bacterium | reverse complement strand
CCATGCACAACACGACCGCCTGCTCGGGCGGGTTGAGGTAGAGGCCGACGATGTCGACGAGCTTCTCCTCGAAGCGCTTGTCGTTGGAGAGCTTGAAGGTCTTGACCAGGTGCGGCCGAAGGCCCCGAGCCGACCAGATCCGCTGCACGGTGGCCGGCGAGACCCCCTGGGCCGCGGCCATCGTCCGACAGCTCCAGTGCGTGGCGCCCGGCGGAGTGTCCTCAAGCGTCGCCCGGACGATCTCCGCCACCTTGGCGGGGCTGATCGAGGGCTTGCGACCACGGCCCGGGCGGACCCCGCGAAAGGCGGTCAGTCCCTCGGTCGCAAAGCGCTCGCGCCACGCCTTGACGGAAGTCGGCGAGGCCCCCACCGTGGCCGCGACCTGGGTATTGGCCACCCCGTCGCCGGCGAGCAGCAGCGCCCGCGCGCGCTGCACGTCGCGGTAGGCCGCGACCCGCGACTTCGCCAGCGTCTCGAGCACCTCTCGCTGACCGTCGCCAAGTGCGAGCGCTGCCGTGGCTGGGCGCATGGGGCACCTTACCACGAACACCACTTATTTGCGAGACACTACACTAGACGGGCGATGTCACCGGCTCTGCCGCACGCCGCGGCCGTTCGAGCGTGTGCTCGAGCTTCGGCACCAGCTGGACGTAGAAGAGGCTGAGCGAGAACTCGTCGTCGCGCGCCAGGTCGACCAGCTGCTTCGCCTCCTCGACCTCGGGCAGGTCGCGGCTCTGCTTCGCCCACCTCGAGCCCTCGGCGGACGCCACGTAGGCGGCGACGAGGTCGTGGGCGGCGGCCCACTGCGCGATCTTGGAGCGGTCGATCCCGGAGTGGTAGAGGTCCTGGACGCGATCGCGCAGCGCGCCGACGCCGTCGGCGACGCGCTCCCTCTCGATCGTGAGCTTGTTGTCGGTCCAGTGCAGGTAGCCCTCGCGGTGCAGGAAGGCGACGAGGAGCTGGCCGCCGAGCCCGCGCCTGATATGCGGGCCCGCTCATGTTCAGGCGAGCAATGGCGCGGAGCACGCTGATCTCGCCCCGGGTACCAGCTCCGGGCGCGCCCGGACCTCCTGAAGGCGGCGGCAGGGGGCCCCGCGCCCTCCCGATGGCTCACGCGGACATCATGGCGTCAGGCGAACGAGCGGACCAGTCGGGCTGAACGGCGCCTCGGTGCCGGTTCGCCTGCGCGGTAGGGAACCTCGTACCCGAGCTCCAGCAGCAGGTCGCCGATCAGCTCCTCGAGCATCTCCACCTCGGCGGGCTCCAGGGTGCTCCGCCAACCTGCGTTCATGTTGCGCAGCTCGTAACGCCGCGCCAGGAAGGCGTGCACCTTCGGGTCGCGGCTGAGCTCGCAGAAGTCCTCGATCTCATCGAGGGAGCGATGCGGGTCGCCCAGGAAGTCCTCGTATCGCAGCTCGGCGTAGCGACCGGGGGCGTGGTCGGTTGCCTCCGCGCGAGCGGTCTCTATAACCCTTCGCCACTCCAGGGCGGCAAGCGCCGCGGGGGGCCGCCCCAGCTTCTCCCAGCGGCCGAGCTGCTCCGCGGTCAGCGCGCCCTTCCACGCAGGCTCCCGGAGTCGGAAGGTGTCCTTCCAGAACGGCACCTTCAGAAGCGACTGCACCACCGCCCTTCCATCGCGGATCAAGTGCACGAAGCGGGCATCCGGGAAGATGCTCGAGAGGTAGGCGATTCGGGGCGGCCCGGTGAGCTTGGCGACGAAGCGCGGCTTTCCCTGGTAGCGCAGGACCTTGGAGACCAACGCTCGCGCCCGGTCGCGCTCGGGCCCCGGCGCCTCGACCGCGAGAAAGCCCTCGGCGAAGCTCTTCTCACAACAACAGTCCCACACCCGGTATGCCTCGTTGGGACCGAGGCGAGCCCTCTCCACCCGCCGCAGCTTCCGAGTCCAGCCTCCGCCTTGGTCGGATCGGCCGATCGAGCTTCGAAGCGCGGGGTGGACGTCGGCGAGGCGGGACAGAGCCGCGACGGGGGGGAACCATGGGACCAGATTCAGATAGCGGGAGAACCAGCCGAGCTCCGGGCTGGCGGCGAGAACCTCGAAGATCATCGTCGAACCGCCACGCCCCATGCCGATGAGGAACACGGGCTTATCGAGCTCCTGCTTCATCCTGCCTCAACCAAGCGGACGGAAGAGCGGAAGTACCAGCGGGAATGGATCGGATCCTTCACGGTTCGGGTGGCGGACGCCGCCGCTCGGATGCGCAGGAGGCTCTTCACTCGCGGGGCCCGCGGGTGCAACGTAGCGTAGGTGAACCTCCGCCATCCTCGCGTAGATCTCGGCCTAGTGACCCTCCGTGTAGCCGTTGGTCAGCCGTCGCACTGCTCCTGGGTCCCGACCTCGCGCTGGCAGAGTCGCGGATCGCGGCGACGAAAGTCGTGCTGCTCGTCGGTGAGCTCGAGGTTCACGGCGACGGCAGCCTACCGACGCCGCCCGCCCGGAGCCCCCGTTTCCCGCCCGGCCGCCGGGCCCGCTCGCTCTCTATGAAGGAGGGCGGATTGTCAAGACGGTCGGGATGAGCGCTCATGGGCCTCGGGGCAGGCAGGGGAGCATCGGGCTCAACTCTCTATCGCCTCCTCGGGGGAGGACCAGGTTCTATGGGGGCGTCGCTCCGGTAGCGCATCTCAGTCAGGGCCGTCTATGCGGCCAGAGCGCGCGTGGCGCCTGCCGGAGCGAAGGGTTGATTTCGGGTCAGCATGTGCCAGATCGCCTCGGCCAGCTTGCGCGCGATGTCGACCTGGGCGACCTTGGCGCCGCGCTGCTTTCCCAGCCGCGCCTTGTTGCGTTGGTAGCGCTCGCGGTAGACCGGGTGGCGGCAGGCGTGCTGGGCCGCCTCGATCAGCGCCCAACGCAGATACCTGGGCCCGGCATGGGTGAGGTGACCGCGGCGGTCGGTTGAGCCGGACTGATAGACGCGCGGACAAAGCCCGGTGTAGCCGGCGAGCTTGGTCGGGCTTTGGAAGCGGGAGATGTCGCCGATCTCGGCCGCGATCGTGTAGCCGAGCACCCAGGCGATCCCCGGGACCGTGGTCAGCAGCGGCACGTAGCGATGCTCGGCGCCCAGCTCGCGCAGCTCGCGGTCGATCGCTGAGATCTCGCGCTCGAGCTCGTCGATCATCGCCACCGCGGCGAGCACCGCGCCGCGCCAGGGCTCGGGGAACTCGAGCCGTTCGAGCAACTTGCGACCGGAGCGCCCGAAGAGGTCGGAGACCGGGCAGGTGTGCCCGAAGGCAAGCAGCTGCGCGTGGACGCGGTGCTTGAGCGAGCTGCGCTTGCGGACCAGGTAAAGGCGCCAGCGCGCTCGCTCGCGCTCGGCGCGCTGGGCGAATGCGGGCAGCCAGATCGCCGGCACGAGCTCGCGCCGCGAGAGCTCTGCCAGCACCCAGGCGTCGATCCGGTCGGTCTTGCAGGCCAGTGGCGCGAGGCCCTTGACCTTCTGCGCATCGGCGACCTCCACGTCCCAGCCGTAGCGCTCGAGCTCGTCGTGGACAAAGCGAGCGCCGTTCATCGACTCGATCGCCGCGGCCACGGCCACCGAGCCGTGGCGGCGCTCGATCCCGTGCGCGAAGCCGCGCAGGCCGTCGCCGTCAGGCGGTGCGGCGCCCTCTTCGAGGCGGTCTCCCTGCTCGTCGAGCAGGCAGTAGTCCAGCCGCTTGCGGCTCAGATCCAAACCAGCGTGCAACATGTGAAGCGGGCCTCCTCATGGTCGCTCTTCGATGACACGCTGGAGCGTGCCACCGAGGAGGCCCTCCTTCATGACATTCAGTCGTTGTCGATGATCGTTCCGATGCCCGTGCCGTCGGCGATCGTCCCGTTCACCGGGCTGGAGAGGGCGACGTTGAACGTCTCGTTAGGCTCGTCGATCGCGTCGTCGACCCGGTTGACGTTCACGTTCTTGCTCGTCTCCCCGGGCTGGAAGGTCACCCGGCCGCTCCTCGCCGTGTAGTCGGCCGGCGCGGTCGCGGTGCCATCCTGGGTGGCGTAGTCGACCCTCACCTCCTCCGGGCTGGGCGCCGAGAGGGTGACCTGGAACGAGAGCGCCGTGGACGATCCCTCGTTGCGGGAGGCGTCTGAGATCGAGATCGACGGCCCGTCGTTGTCGCGGATCTCACCGACCCCGGTGCCGTCGGCGATCGTCGCCCGCTGCGGGTTCGAGAGCTCGAGCGTGAACTGCTCGGTGGCCTCGTCGACGGAGTCGTCGATCAGGTCGACAAGCACGAGCTTTGAGGTCACCCCGGGATTGAAGGTGAGCGTGCCGCTCTTTGCGGTGTAGTCGCCGGGCGCGTTCGCGGTCCCGTCCTGGGTCGTGTAGTCGACCCTCACCACCTGCGCGCTGGGCGCCGAGAGGGTGATCACGAACTTGTGGCGCGCGTTGCCCTCCTTGCGGGGGGAGTCGGTGACCGAGATCGTCGGCGCGGGGTCGTTGTCGACGATCGTACCCTCGCCGCTGGCGTCCGCGATGTCGGCGAACGCCGGGTTGGACAGGTTGACGGTGAACTTCTTATTTGGCTCGTCCAGGGCGTCGCCCGTCACCGGCACGTTGACGAACTTCGTCGTCTGACCGGGATTGAAGGTGAGCGTGCCCGAGGTGGCGGTGTAGTCGGCCGGGGCGGTGGCGGAGCCGTTCGCGGTCTGATAGTCGACCGTCACCGTGGCCGCGCTAGGCGAGGAGAGGTCGACGCGGAACTGGGCCAGCTGGGTGCCGGCGTCGCCCTCGGTCACCGAGCGGTTTCCGATCGTCAGCTCGGGCGGGGTGATCCGCACCAGGTCGGCCAGGTTCTTGACCTCGAAGCCGTCGCCGTTGACGGTCGAGAAGGTGCCGTTGCGGGTCCCCGTGAGCACGTCGAAGAACTCGCCGGTCTCGGGCGGGTGGGCGCTCACGTCGACCCCCAGGGTGCCGTTCAGGTTGGCGGTGCCGCCGACCACGAGCTGGCCGTAGCCCGCGCCCGCCACCTGCCCTGAGATGTCGGTCTCGTAGCTGCCGGTCGACCCCTGGGTGTAGTTGCCGGTGGCGGTGAACTTGGTCTCGTCGTCGAGCGAGATCCCGCCGTTGTTGGTGAAGGCGCCGGTGCGGGTGAAGTTGCGGTCGTTGAGCAGCGTAAGGTCACCGGTGGAGCTGTTCGCATTCAGGTTGCGCATCCCGTCCTGGGAGCCGTCCCAGAAGGCGGAGCCGGCGCCGTCGAGGGTGATGTCGGCGCGGTTGTTGCGCACGTCGGCGTCGTTGAACTGGAACAGCGCGCCGTTTCGGACCTTGTAGGCGCCGCCCGTGAGGATGTCGGTGCCGGCGTCGTAGTTGGCGAAGGTGTCGGTGAGGCTGAGGTTGCCGGCCGTCACCTCGACCGTGCCGTCGTTGTCGAAGGGGACGCCGACGTTTGCGGCGTCGGTGCCGGCGGCCGAGGTCCTGGTCAGGGTGCCGCCCGCGAGCACGTGGAGCTGCTCGCCGCTGAAGTTGTGGGACCAGAACTGATCGTCCTGAAGGTCGAGCGTGCCGCCCGAGGCGACCTCGATCTCG
>JBOGXT010000120.1:0-9293 GCA_050694635.1 Thermoleophilaceae bacterium | reverse complement strand
GCCGCGCCGAGCGGCGCTGAGCGGCGCGGACGCGCTCACCACGCGCGAGCGGCAGGTCGCGCAGATGGCGGGCGAGGGCCTCTCCAACCGCGAGATCTCAGAGGTGCTCGTGGTGACGCTGAAGACGGTCGAGTGGCATCTGCGCCACGCCTACCGCAAGCTCGGGATCGAGTCCCGCCGCGAGCTCGCGTCCGCGCTCGAGGAGCACGAGCGCCAGGCCGGCTGAGGCGGGGCGCTCAGGCGGCGCCCTGTACGACGGGCGTGGCCTCGAGCTCGCGCAGGGCGGCCTTGAGCGCCCCGCGCCCGCGGTGGTGCAGGCCGTGGACGGCGCTCTCGGTCTTCTGCATGCGGTCGGCGATCTCGACCGGGGTGAGACCCACGACGTGGCGCAGCACCAGCACGGCGCGCTGCTCCTCCGGCAGCCTGTCGAGCGCCTCCCGAATGGAGTGGTAGCGCTCGAACTGGAGCTCGTCCTGGCACTCGTCGCTCGTGCGGACCTCCTCGCAGGGGATCTGGCGGCGCGCGCGCATGTGGTCGAGCGTGGCGTTGCGGGCCACGCGCAGGATCCACGCCGAGAAGGGCACCTCGCGCGCCTCGTAGCGCCGGATCTTGGTCAGCAGCTTGGCGAACAGCGACTGCGTGATGTCCTCGGCCTCGTGCGGGTCGCGCACGATGCTCTGGACGTAGCCGCACACGTCGTCGGCGTAGCGCACGTAGAGAAAGTGGAGGGCCGACGCGTCACCCTCCTTCGCGCGAGCGATGGCCAGTGCCAGCAGCTCGCTCTCCCGGGGCGCGCGGGGGTTTGAGAACAGCGGGTGGCGGCTCGGGCGCCGGGCGGCATGAGGGTCCCGAGCCTCCGTCTGGAGCGAAGGCATCCCGATCTCCTAATGGTGTGCGAGTCCGGTGTGCGACGATCACCGGGATCTCACGACCCTAGTCGCGACTCCCCCCAGGCGCACTGGGGTTGCCACCCCAGTGTTTTCTGTAAAGAGCGGGGGATTAGTAGGAAAAATGGAGGAGCCGAGCCGTCAGGTGAGCGACACCTCGGCGCCTTCGCCGATCGTCAGGCGCAGGGCCCGTGGCAGGCGAAAGTCGCGGAAGACCCGCGACCTGGGGCCGATCACGCTCGCTTCCAGGCGCCCCCCCAGATGGCTGAGGGAGGCCCCGGGGAGGACGACGGAGTGCTCGATCTCCGCGCCCTCGACGACGACGTCGTCGCCGAGCGAGGTGTAGGGGCCGACGTACGCGTCGCGCAGATGCGCGCGCGCGCCGATGATCGCCGGACCGCGTACGACGCTCGACTCGATCCTGGCCTCCGGGTGGGCGATCACGGCTCCCTGGATCGTCGAGTCCACGAGCTGGGCCCGGTCGTAGTCGGGGCGCCGGCCCTCGAGCGCGAAGCGGTTGCCGTCGAGGAGCGCCTCGGCGCCGCCGCGGAAGCGCCACCACTCGCTCACGCAGCAGGTCTGCACCTGCCCGCCACGCTGCTGGATGCGCTCCGTGAGTGCCTCGAGGACCTGGTCGGGGGCCACGTCGAGGTCCACCACGGCCTCGAGCGCCCCGGCGCTCATCACCGCCACGCCGGCGGCGTCGTGGCGCAGCGTACGGTGGCGCGTGCGGCCTGCTCCCGCCGCGGCCCGCAGCTCCACCACCTGGGCGAGCTCGACCCCGCGCGACTCGTCGATCACCAGCAGGGCCTCGGCGTCGCATTCGGCCCGGCCGGCGGTGAGCGAGCGGAGGCTCTGCTTGGCCAGGCTATCGGCCAGGTGCAGCACGAAGGGCTCGCCGTCGAGGAATCCCGTCAGGTAGCTCAGCGTCTGGGCGAGCGACTCGTGCGGAAGCTGCTCCACCCAGCTCACGGAGAGGGTGTCGCGGACGCCGGCCGCGGCGAGCCGCGCCTGCTCGGCCAGCTCCTGGGGGACGATGACCGCCGCGTCCCGGACTCCGGCCTGCGCCAGCCAGTCGAGGGCGTGGCCCAGCAGGGCACGGTTGGCGATCGGCAGGAGCGGGGCGGGGGGCAGGCTGGTGCGAGGCGGACGCGCCCCCGAGCGCGCCTGCCCCGCGTTGTTCGCCTGAGCCAGGACCACAGCCTTTGTGAGGGTCACATCATCTAAACGGCTGGGAGGGGGCCGCCTCTGCGCGGCGGGGGTCCTAAGTTCGGACCAGTTCGCGGCCGTATTGCCGGAGGTAGTAGTCGCGGTAGTCGCCCGAGCGGATCGGTTGCCACCACGACTCGTTGTCTCGGTACCAGTCGACGGTCTCGCGCAGCCCGCGCTCGAAGCGCACCTCGGCGTGCCAGCCGAGCTCGGACCGCAGCTTGTCGCTCGCGAGCGAGTAGCGCCGGTCGTGGCCCGGGCGGTCGCGCACGTGCCGGATGAGGTCCGGGTCCGCGCCGGTGAGCTCGACGATACGGCGAACCACATCGATGTTCTCGGTCTCGTCCGGTCCGCCCACGTTGTAGACCTCGCCGGCGCGGCCGCGCAGCAGCACGGAGTGGATCCCGCGACAGAAGTCGTCGACGTAGAGCCAGTTGCGCACCTGGAGGCCGTCCCCGTAGACGGGGAGGGGGTCGCCGTGCAGCGCGTTGAGGATCATCAGCGGGACCAGCTTCTCCGGGTACTGGCGCGGTCCGTA
Organism: Thermoleophilaceae bacterium; assembly: GCA_050694635.1. Classification (GTDB taxonomy): domain Bacteria; phylum Actinomycetota; class Thermoleophilia; order Solirubrobacterales; family Thermoleophilaceae; genus JACVRW01. The sequence continues at coordinate 6,659 of JBOGXT010000120.1, read as the reverse complement.
GTTGTTCGAGCCCCGGCAGATCACGGCCCCGATGCCGTGCGTGTGGACGTGCGCGGACACGAGCAGGTCCCCGGCGGCCTTGGTGGCCGAGTAGGGGGAGGAGGGCATGAGCGGCGAGCGCTCGGTGAAGGAGCCCGAGTCGACCGAGCCATAGACCTCGTCCGTGGAAACCTGGAGGTAGCGCTCCACGCGAAGCTCGCGCGCGGCGTCCAGGAGGATCGACGTGCCGATCACGTGCGTGGTCGCGAAGGCGTCCTGGTCGGCGATCGACCGGTCGACGTGCGACTCGGCCGCGAAGTTCACCACCGCGTCGCAGCCTTGCATCGCCTCGCGCACCAGCGCCCGGTCCTCGATGCCGCCCACGACCAGCTCGACCGGCAGGCCCTCGAGGTTCTCGCGCCGGCCCGCATAGGTCAGCTTGTCCAGCACCACCACGTCGTGCTCGTCGCACACCTGGCGCACGTAGGTGGACCCGATGAATCCGGCCGCGCCGGTGACCAGTAGCTTCACGTCAGAGCAACGGTCAGGCTGGCGAGCGCCTTTCGTACACGAACGGCAGCTCCGCCTCGATCTCCTTCAGGAGGGGCGCCTTCGCGTCGCGCTCGGAAGGCGTCAGGTCGATGCCGTCGGGCCAGGCGATCGCAAGGTCGCTGTCGTCGTACGCGATGCCCCGCTCGAGCGCGCCGTCGTAGTAGGCCGACTGCTTGTAGATCACGTCGGCCTCCTCGCTCAGCACGCAGAAGCCGTGCGCGAAGCCGATCGGGCAGTAGACCTGATGGAAGTTCTCGTCGGTGAGCTCGAAGGCCTCCCACTCGCCGAAGGTCGGTGACCCGCGGCGGATGTCGACGACGAGGTCGAGGATCGCCCCGCGCCCGCAGCGAACGAGCTTCGCCATCCCGTCGCCGACCTGGAAGTGCATGCCGCGCACGACGCCGTGCGCCGACCGCGAGTGGTTGTCCTGCACGAACTCCTCGCGGATGCCCAGGTCCGTGTACGCGCCGCGACGGTAGGTCTCCTGGAAGAACCCGCGCTCGTCGGCGTGCGCCACGGGCCTGACCAGCACAGGGCCGTCGAGCCGCGTCTCGAGTCGCTCCATGCGTGAAGTATGTCCCGCCGGGTGCGGCGACTGGACGAATGACCAGCGCCGGGACCACGGTACGGCCTTACGGTCCCGCACTGGTGGGCAGTGACGTGAGCGGGCGGCGAGCCGGGATGGCGCGCCGCCCGCTCGCTTTCGCACGGGCCTAAGGCCCGCGGCGCCGCGAAAGGACTTGGGCCACGCAGGCGTTGGTGTCGCGGATGACGACAACACCCCTTGCTCAAGACACGGCCAACACCGCGCGGCCGGCGGCTACGGCGAGTCTCGTCGTGGTGGCCGCCGACCAGTTCGCCTCCCATCGAATCGCCGCGGCGCTCGAAACGTTCGGGCTCTCCGTTGCGGGTCAGGTGCGATCCGTCGAGGAGCTGCTTGGTGATCCTTCCCTTCGCGCCCTCGCACGCTGTCAGGGCGCCGTCGTGCTGGCGTGCGACCCCGCTCGGCCCGGCAGCCTGGCCGCGATCCGAAAGCTGGCCGGCGAGCTGCGCGACACCCGGCTCGTCGTGGTGTCTCCAGGTAGCGACGGTGTCGGTGTACGCCAGGCGCTGAACGCCGGCGCCGACGGCGTGGTGGGGGAATCGGAGCTCGAGGCCACGCTGGGCCCGGCGGCCCAGTCCGTCCTCGCGGGACACATGTCGGTTCCGCGGCGGCTCCACCGGTGTGTGTTCAGGCCAGCCTTCTCCTACCGCGAGAAGCAGGTGCTCGCCATGGTGGTCGAAGGTGCCGGCAACCGGCAGATCGCAGACCGCCTCTTTCTCGCCGAGAGCACGGTCAAGAGCCACCTCGCCTCGGCCTTCCAGAAGCTCGGGGTCCACTCGCGCACGGAGGCGGCCGCCCTGCTCGTCGATCCCGACGAGGGCCTCGCGGCAAGCCTGAGCGGCGTTCGGCTAGACCCCCCGGTGCTCACAGGCCACGCCGGAGCGCCTCGGACGTGAACGAGGCGCACTCGCACGCCGTGACGGTTCCGAGCGCGCTCGATCGGCGCCGCGTGGGCGACCGTCCGGGGGCCCTCTCGCGCGGGCGCACCTGGATCCTCATCGGGGCGGACGCCGTTGCCCTCGCCCTGGCCATCGCGATCACGTACGGCGCCGCGGAGGCGATCGCACCGCCGGCGCTGATCGCGCCGACCTGGCTCGTCGTGGTGCTGGCCGTCCTGGCTCTCCCGGTGTGGATCGCGATCTTCACCGCCTACAACCTCTACGAGCGCCAGACCCGGAGCATCTCGCTCGCGACGTTCGACGAGGTCGGAGAGCTCTTCCATGCGCTGCTCGCCGGCTCTCTCCTGTTCCTGATCGTGAGCCAGGTGCTGCGCCGCGTACTTGGCGCCGAGGTGTACTTCCCGGTCGAGGCGGCGATGTTCCTCGCCACCGCGCTGCCGCTCGTGCTGCTGCTGCGCGGCACGGTGAGGAGCTGGATCCTGCCCGCGGTGATGAGCCCGCGCCGCACCCTGATCGTGGGCGCCGGCGACGTCGGCCAAGTGGTGGAGCGCAAGATCCGCTCGCACCCGGAGTACGGGCTCGAGCTCGTCGGCTTCGTCGACGAGCAGGGCCACGACGGCGCCAAGGCGCCGCTCGTGGGCGGGCCAGGCGAGCTGCCGCGCCTCGTCGACGAGCTGGAGATCGACTGGGTGATCCTCGCCTTCTCGCAGGCCTCGTACGAGGAGACGCTCGACCTGCTGCGGGCGGCACGGCGCCCCGACGTGCACCTCTCCATCGTGCCGCGCTTCTTCGAGGTGTTCGCCTCCAACGCGACGATCCAGGAGCTCGAGGGCATGCCGGTGGTGAACCTGCCGCCGATGCGGCTCTCCCGCGCGATCCGCTTCCTGAAGCGCACCGTGGATCTCGTCGTCGCGGGAGCGGGGCTGCTCCTCCTCTCCCCGCTGCTGGGGGTGGTCGCGCTGGCCATCAAGCTCGACAGCCCGGGACCCGTGTTCTTCCGGCAGGCGCGTCACGGTCGCGGCGGCAGCGTCTTCCACATCCTGAAGTTCCGCACGATGTACGACGGGGCCGAGGCCCAGCGCCAGGCGCTCGCCGCGCGGAACGAGGTCGATGGCGCGCTCTTCAAGATCAAGGAGGACCCGCGCATCACCCGCGTCGGGCGCCTGCTGCGCTCGACCAGCATCGACGAGCTCCCGCAGCTCTGGAACGTCCTCCGCGGCGAGATGAGCCTGGTGGGCCCACGCCCCTTCGTGATCCACGAATCCAGCCAGATCACGGGCTGGGCCAGCCGGCGCCTGGACCTCACGCCGGGCATCACGGGGCTCTGGCAAGTCCTCGGCCGCAACGACATGCCCTTCGAGGAGATGGTGAAGCTCGACTACATCTACGTGACCAACTGGTCGCTCTGGTGGGACTTCAAGATCCTCTGCCAGACGATCCCGGTGGTGCTGTCGCGGCGGGGGGCGTACTGATGAACGTCTTCGTCGTGCCGGCCTACAACGAGGAGGACAACCTCCCGCGGCTGATCGACGACCTCGAGTCGCGGCCGGAGCTGTGGGAAGGGGGCCGCGTGATCGTCGTGGACGACGGCTCCGAGGACGGAACAGCGGACGTCGCCGTGGCGCACCCGGGCCCCCTGCCGATCGAGGTCATCCGTCTCGAGGCCAACCAGGGGCCGGGCCGCGCCTTCGACCTTGGCTTCAGGCGCGCGCTCGAGATCGCGCCCCAGGACGGAATGGTCGTGACGCTCGAGGCCGACACCACGAGCGACCTGGACGCCGTGCATGAGATGCTCGCCACGGCGCGCTCCGGAGCGGACGTCGTGCTGGCCTCGCACCACGACGGCGGCGAGCTCGTCAACGTGCGGGCGCACCGGCGCTTCCTGTCGCGCGCCGCCGCCTATGCCGTGCGCCGTACGGCCGGGCTCGACGCGCGCACGGTGTCCTCCTTCTTCCGCGTCTATCGGGCCGCCGCGTTGCGCGCCGCCTACGCGCTCCACGGCACCGGGCTGATTCGCGAAGGTGGCTTCGCCTGCAAGGCGGAGCTCCTGATCAAGCTCGACCGGATGCACGCCCGCGTGGCCGAGGTGCCGGTCGCGCTCGACTGGTCGCGCCGCGAGGGCGCCAGCAAGCTGCGCGTGCTGCCGACGGTCGGCGGCTACGCCCGCCTGATGGTGCGCCAGGCGACCGCCAGGGAGCGCGTGTGAGCGTCGGGATCGTCGGAGGCGGCCTGCTCGGCCTGACCGCCGGCTACCGGCTGGCCTGCCAGGGCGTGCCGGTCACGGTGTACGAGGCCTCCGGCCGGGTCGGCGGACTCGCCGGCACCACGGAGCTCGGCGGCGTCGAGGTCGACCGCTACTACCACGCGGTCACGCTGACCGACCGGCGCGTGCTCGACCTGGCGGACGAGCTCGGCCTGGGAGACGCGATCCGCTGGCGCCCCCTCGGCGCGGGGTTCTTCCACGACGGGCGGCTCGCCTCGATGTCGACACCGCGCGAGCTGCTGCGCTTCCCGGGCCTGCGCGCCCGCGACCGGGCCCGGCTCGCCGCCTTCGTGGCGCGCTGCCGGATGATCTCCGGCCACGCCGCGCTCGACGCCGAGCCGATCGAGCCCTGGACGCGCCGCATGGCAGGCGACCGGCTCTGGGAACGTCTCTGGGCGCCTTTGCTCGACTCCAAGTTCGACGGTCGCTTCGACGACCTGCCGGCCACCTACCTGTGGTCGCGCATGCGGCGCAACGCCGGCACGCGCGACCGCTCCGGCCGCGAGGTGATGGGGTGGATCCGCGGCGGCCACCAGGCGCTGGCGGATGCGCTCGCGGCCGCGATCGTCGTGCGCGGGGGAGAGGTGCTCACCGGCACGCCGGTTCGGTCGATCCTGTCCACGCACGGCCGCGCCCAGGGCGTGGTCGTCGAGCGCGGCTTCCGCCCCCACCAGTGGGTCGTCTCGACGCTCCTGCGTCCGAGCCTCGAGCGCCTGCTCGCGCCCGACCTCATGGCCGCCCTGCCCGCGGACCCGTGCCGCTACCTCGGCGTGGTATGCGTGGTCGCGCGGGTGCGCCGCGGCGTGAGCCCCTACTACGCGCTCAACATCACCGACCGCTCGATCGCGCTGACCAGCGTCGTGGAGACCACGCACGTGGTCGACCCAGAGCACGTCGGCGGCCGCCTGCTCTACGTGCCGCGCTACGTGGTGCCCGAATCGCCGGAGCTCGAGCGCTCCTCGGCCGACATCACGAGCGACTACTTCGGCCAGGTCCAGCGCATGTTCCCGGCCTTCGATCCGAGGCGTGACGTGATCGCGAGCCAGGTGGCGCGCGCCCGTCGTGCCGAGCCGATCCACCACGCGGGCGCCCACCGGCGCCTGCCCGACCTCATCGCGGCGCCCGGCCTCGTGAGCGTCTCATCGGCGCACGTCTACCCGGACATCGTCCACGCCCAGGCGATCGTCGGGGTGGCCGAGCGCGTGGTGGAGGAACTGCAGACACGGCTGGAGGCCGTGCAGCGGGAGGACGTGGCGGCATGACCGCCCGGCCCTGTCAAATCGTCGTCTGGCAAAGGAGAAGCCCTTGACCACCCCCAACCGCATCGGCGTCACGGGAGGCGCCGGCTTCATCGGATCGCACCTGTGCGAGCGGCTGCTCGACGAAGGCCGCGAGGTGGTCGCAGTCGACAACTTCTCGCACGGCAGCCAGGCCAACATGGCCGGCTTCATCCAGCACCCCAACTTCCGCTTCCATGAGATGGACTGCCGCGACTCGCGCAAGCTGCGGCGGGTGTTCGCGGACTGCGACGCCATCGCGCACCTGGCGGCGGACAAGATCCCGCGCTACGGAGGCGCGCTGCGCACGCTCGAGGGCAACGTCGAGGGCGCCCACGCCGCCTGCGGGGTGGCGCTCGCGCTGGACGTGCCGGTGATCATCACCTCCACGTCCGACGTCTACGGGAACGCCACGCCGCCCTTCGCGGAGCACGACCCGGTGGTGCTCGGCCCCTCGACCACGCGGCGCTGGGCGTACGCGGTGTCGAAGCTCTACGACGAGCACATCGCGCTCGCCAACGCCGAGGAGAAGGGCCTACGCACGACGATCCTGCGGCTGTTCAACGTGTACGGCCCGCGCAACCACCGGTCCTGGTGGGGCGGCCCGATCACGGCGTTCGCCGAGACGCTGCTGGACGGCGGGATCATGGAGCTGCACGGCGACGGGCGCCAGGTGAGGTCGTTCACCTACGTGACCGACACGGTCGACGGCTTCGTGCGCGCGCTCGACACGCCGGAGGCGTACGGCGAGATCCTGAACATCGGCGGCGACGAGCCGATCACGATCGTGCGGTTGGCCACCGCCGTCCAGGAGGCGCTCGGCATCGCCGGTCCGCTCCGGGCAAAGCTCCTGCCCTACGAGAAGATCGGCGGCCGCTACCAGGACGTCCGCTGCCGCATCCCCGACACCGAGAAGGCCGCCCGCATCCTCGGCTTCAACGCGACCGTCGGCCTCGACGAGGGCCTGCGCGAGTCCATCGCGTGGCAGCTGGAGGCCCGCGCGCAGGAGACCGGACAGGCGAAGGCGGCGGTCTGAGCCGCGTGAGCGGGGCGCAGGCCATCGCCGCGGCCGCGCGGCTTCGCAC
>JBOGXT010000119.1:0-2583 GCA_050694635.1 Thermoleophilaceae bacterium | reverse complement strand
GCCCCTCGCCGACAAACTCGACGGTCGGCGCTGCGCCGCCGACAGGCTCGCCCTCGAAGCGCGAGCCGTCCTCCAGGAGGAGGTAGGCCACTAGGCCACGGCCCCCAGCGCGAAGGTGCGCTCCCGGTACGCCACCGCGCCGGCCGCGATCGTGATCCGCACCCGTCCGGTCAGGCGGCGGCCGGCGAAGGCGCAGTTGGCGGAGCGGCTCTCGTAGCCCGCCTCCCCCACCTCCCACTCGGAGTCCAGGTCGACCAGGCAGAGGTTGGCCGGCGCACCCGGCTCGAGCCGCGGCACCGGCAGCCCGAACGGCTCGCCGCCGGCGGTCATGCGCTCCACCAGCACGCCGAGGTCGATGAGGCCGGTCAGCACCAGCTCGGTATGCAGCGCGGCGAACGCGGTCTCCAGCCCCGTGACTCCCATCGGCGCCAGCTCGAAGGGCTGCTCCTTCTCCTCGCGCGCGTGTGGGGCGTGGTCGGTGGCCACGCAGTCGATCGCGCCGGAGCGGAGCGCCTCGATCAGCGCGTGGCGGTCGGCCTCGCCGCGCAGGGGCGGATTCATCTTCATGTTGGTGTCGAGCGTGCGGACCGCCTCGTCGGTCAGGATCAGGTGGTGCGGCGTGGCCTCGCAGGTCACCTGCGTGCCGGCCGCCTTGGCCCGCTCGATCGCCTCTACCGTCTCGCGCGCCGAGACGTGCTGCACGTGGATACGGCCGTCCTCGTAGGCGGCGAGCGCGCAGTCGCGCGCCACCTGGACCGACTCCGACACCGACGGGATCCCGGTCAGCCCGAGCAGCGCGGAGGTCTCCCCCTCGTGCATCGCGCCGTTCCCCGACAGCGACGGGTCCTCCTCGTGGAGCGCCAGCAGCCGGCCCGCGAGCCGCTGGTACTGGAGCGCCTGTCGCATCACGCCCGCGGAGCGGACCGGTAGCCCGTCGTCGGTGAAGCCGGCCGCCCCGGCGTCGGCCAGCTCCGCCATCTCGGTCAGCCGCTCGCCACTCTGGCCGACGGTGATCGCGGCCAGGAAGCCGGTGGGGATGCGCGCCTCTGCCCGGGCCCGCTCACGCAGCGAGCGCAGCACCGGCGCCGAGTCCACCACCGGCTCGGTGTTTGGCTGGGCCAGGATGGCGCAGAAGCCGCCGGCCGCGGCGGCGCGGGTGCCGGAGTCGAGGTCCTCCTCGTCCTCGCGCCCGGGAGCGCGCAGGTGGACGTGGGGATCGACGAAGCCGGGGAAGGCGTGCAGGCCCTCGCCGTCGATCGTCTCCGCGCCCTCCGGCGCGGTGAGCGATTCGCCCAGCTCGGCGACGGTGCCGTCGCGGATCAGCAGGTCGGCTCGGCCGTCGAGCCCGGCGCGGGGGTCGAGCAGCCGCGCGCCGCGGATCAGCACGGTCCCGGGGTGGACGGGAGCGCGGTCGAGCTCGACGGCGCGGCGGCTGGGGGGGTCTACGCGGTTCACGCCGGCTGCGGCTCGGTCGTCGCCTGGGCGGGCACGCCGGCCGGAGCGCCGCGTCCCGCAAGCAGCTCGTAGAGCACCGCCATCCGCACCACGACGCCCGACTCCACCTGCTCCACGATCAGGGCCTGGGGAGAGTCGATCACCTCGGCCGCCAGCTCGACTCCGCGGTTGACCGGCCCGGGGTGCATCAGCAGCTGGTTGGGCCCGAGGCGGCGGCCGTCGATCTGGTACTGCGCGGCGTACTCGCGCAGCGACGGCACGTAGGAGCCGGTCATCCGCTCGTGCTGCATGCGCAGCGCGTAGACCACGTCGGCCGTGCCGAGCTCGTCGAGCGTGGTGCGCACCTCGCACCCGAGCGCCTCGATCCCGCGCGGGACCAGGGTCGGCGGCCCGCAGACGGTGACCTCGCAGCCCATGCGCGAGAAGGCGAGGATGCCGGAGCGGGCCACGCGGCTGTGAAGGACGTCGCCGACGATCCAGACGCGCAGGCCCTCGAGCGCGCCGGCGCGCCGCTTCAGCGTGTATAGGTCGAGCAGCGCCTGGGTGGGGTGCTCGTGCTTGCCGTCCCCGGCGTTGATCACGGAGGCGCGCGTCCACCGGGCCACGAGCGCGGCCGCACCCGCGTGGGGCGAGCGGATCACGATCGCGGCGGGGTCGTAGGCGGACAGCGTCTGCACCGTGTCCTTGAGCGACTCGCCCTTGTCGACCGCCGAGCCGCTCGACTTGATCGACACGAGGTCGGCGCTGAGCCGCTTGGCGGCCAGCTCGAAGCTCGAGCTGGTGCGGGTCGAGGCCTCGTAGAAGAGGTTGATCACCGTGCGGCCGCGCAGCGTCGGGACCTTCTTGATCTCGCGCCCGGAGACCTCCGCGAAGCTCGCGGCGCGGCCGAGGATGCGCTCGATGTCCTCGCGCGTGAGGTCGTCGACTGACAGCAGGTGTGGCGTCATGCGGGCACCACCTCGGCGATGACGACCTCGTCCACACCGTCGATCTCCTCCACGCGCACGTTGACCCGCTCGCCGCGCGCGGTGGGCAGGTTCTTGCCGACGTAGTCGGGCCGGAAGGGGAGCTCGCGGTGGCCGCGGTCGGCGAGCACGGCGAGCTGCACGCGCGCGGGGCGGCCGTAGT
>JBOGXT010000118.1:0-1515 GCA_050694635.1 Thermoleophilaceae bacterium | reverse complement strand
GCGCAGACGGCCGCCACGAAGTCCGTGTGACGGTCGCCGTGGATCGCCACCGCGCCGCGGCGCCGAAGATCGCGCCGCAGCAGCGGGAGCAGCTCCTCCAGCTGGTCCGCGCCCTCGGCGGCGCTCGGCACCGGCACGTGGTGCCAGTCGAGGCCGGCCGCCTCGTAGGCGGCGAGGTTGTGCCGCGTGCGCATCACGCTCACCACCAGCCACACGCCGCGGGCGCGCAGGTATTGGATCTCCGCCCCGCGAAGGTCGGACCGGTGCGACCTCCCCCCTCCTCCCGGCCGCTCCAGGGCGCACAGCTTTCGTGGGCGCGCCCACCAGAATCGCGCGGGCGCTGACATGCTCGGTTCCATTCCTGGCTAATCGGCGTTGCGGCGATCTCTCGCCCCGGTAAGGTGTGGCGGTCATGTGCCGCGTGTTCGGCTGCGTAGCAGCGGAGCCGGCCTCGATCCGGCACGAGCTCGCCGAGGCCGAGAACCCGATGATCCGCCAGTCCGAGGAGCACGACTCCGGCTGGGGCATGGCCGTGTACGAGCGCGCCGACGGGCTCGACCCGCTGCTCGTCCGCTTCCCCGGCGCCGCCTACGGCGACGGCGAGTTCATGAGCGCCACGAGCATGCGCGGGCGCATCATCAACGTCCACGTGCGGCGCGCCACCATGGGCGGCCTCACCCCCGCGAACACCCACCCCTTCTGCCTCGGCAGCTACTCCTTCGGCCACAACGGCACGATCATGCGCTACCCGCGCCTGCTCGAGCCCGGCGTCGTGAACCCCGCCGGCGACACCGACTCCGAGGTCTTCTTCAACTTCCTGATGGCGCACTACGACGCGAGCGACCCGATCGGCTCGCTGCGCCGCGCCATCCGCACGACCGTGGAGCGCTCTCCCTTCAGCGGCCTCAACTTCCTCTTCTCCGACGGCGACCGCCTGTTCGCGTACCGGCTCGGGCTGTTCGAGCTGCACTGGCTGCACCGGCCCGGGCAGCTGCTGGTCGCCTCCGAGCGGGTCACCGACGAGCCCTGGCACACCGTCCAGCAGGACGTCCTGCTCGTGCTCGACCCGGACGACCTCGAGGAGCCGCACGCGGAGCGGCTCGTCGGGGACGAGCTGCTCGAGGAAGCGGAGATCCGCAAGCTCGACGGGGCCCCACACCTGCGCGGCGAGGCGCGCGGGCAGGCGGCCGCCGAGCGGGCCCGCGCGGCAGTGGCAGACGATTACTTGTGAGCCGCCGCTTCGCGCTGCTGGTCAACCCGGCCTCGGGCGGGGGGCGGTCGCTACGGGCGCTGCCGGCCGTGATCGCCGAGCTCGACCGTCTCCGGGCGCCCCACAGGACCGTGACCACCCGCAGCATCGAGCACGCTGCCGAGGAGGCGGCCCGGGCGAGCGAGGCGGGCGAGACGGTCGCCGCGGTGGGCGGCGACGGCCTGATGCGCCCGGTGGCCGCCGCCCTCAAGGGCACGGGAAGGGCGGTGGCCCTGATCCCCTGCGGCCGCGGCAACGACCTGGCC
>JBOGXT010000117.1:0-3212 GCA_050694635.1 Thermoleophilaceae bacterium | reverse complement strand
CCACCAGCGCGTGGCGTTGGTCGTGGCGCTCAGCTTCGCGGCGCTGGCCGCGCCCGCCCAGCTGCTGGTGGGCGACTGGGCCGCTCGCACCGTCGCCGAGCGCCAGCCGGTCAAGCTCGCCGCCTTCGAGGGGCTCGATGAGACGACCAAGGGGGCCGGCTTCGACCTCGGCGCCGGGATCGAGATCCCGAAGCTGCTGTCGCTGCTCGCCTTCCACGACCCCAACGCCACGGTTCAGGGTCTCGACAGCGTGCCGGAGGACGACCAGCCGCCGGTCGGGATCGTGAAGCTCTCGTTCCGGGCGATGGTGGCGATCGGATCCGGGCTCGCCGCGCTCGGCGCGTGGTTCGTGTGGTCCTGGTGGCGGCGCGGGCGGCTGCCCCGCTCGCCGTGGTTCCATCGGGCGCTGGTGGCCGCCGGCCCGCTGTCGGTGGTGGCGCTGATCGCCGGCTGGGTGACGACCGAGGTGGGCCGCCAGCCCTGGGTCGTCTACGAGGTGATGCGCACCGAGGAGGCGGTGACCGGGGCGGGCGGGATCCCGGTCGGGTTCGCCTCGCTGGGCGTCGTCTACGCCGGGCTGGCCGTGATCGCGTTCGTGATGCTGCGCCGGTTGGGGAGGAAGCCCTTCCATGCTCCCTGAGCTGGCGATCGCGTTCGTCCTCGTCGGCGTGGCCGCCTACGTCGTGCTCGGCGGCGCGGACTTCGGCGCCGGCTTCTGGGACCTCACCGCCGGCGGCGCCGAGCGCGGTGCGCCGCTGCGAGCGTCGGTCAAGCGCGGCATGTCGCCGGTCTGGGAGGCCAACCACGTCTGGCTGATCTTCGTGCTGGTGATGCTGTGGACGGCCTTCCCCGGGGCGTTCGGCTCGATCGGCTCGACGCTCGCGATTCCGCTCTTCCTGGCCGCGCTCGGGATCGTGCTGCGCGGCGGGGCGTTCGCGCTCAAGGGAGAGGCGGCGACGATCGCCGAGGCTCGCGCGCTGGGGGCGACGTTCGCGCTCTCCTCGGTGCTCGCGCCCTTCTTCCTCGGTGCCGCCGCGGGCGCCATCGCCGCCGGCGAGGTGCCGGTCGGCAACGCCGAGGGCGACGCGTGGGGGAGCTGGACCGGGCCCCTGCCGATACTGGTGGGCGTGCTGGCCGTGGCGACCGGCGCGCACCTGGCCGCGGTCTTCCTGGGAGCGGACGCCCGGCGGGCCGGGGGGCCCGAGATGGTGCACGCGTTCCGCAGGAGGGCGTTGGGCTCGGGCGTGGTGGCCGGCGTGCTGGCGATCGCCGGGCTGGCCGTGGCCAACTCGGATGCGCCCGATCTCTACGACGGCCTCGTGTCCGGCGGCGGGCTCGCGTGCGTGATCGGGTCGGCCGTGGCGGGGCTCGTGACGCTCGTGCTGGAGTGGCGCGAGCGCTTCGAGCTGGCGCGCTACAGCGCCGCCGCCGCGGTCGGGGCGATCGTCGCGGGGTGGGCGTTCGCCCAGGAGCCGTACCTGCTGCCGCCGGGACTCACCGTCGAGGAGGCGGCGGCGCCCGACGCGACGCTGGCCGCGCTGGTGATCGCCGCCACGGTCGGGATGGCGATCCTGATCCCGGCGCTCGCCTGGCTCTTCCGGCTGGCGCTCAGCGGCAAGCTCGCCTACGAGGAGGAGCCACGCCCGTGAACCGCCTGGCCACCGCCACGATCGCCTGCTTCGTGCTCGGGGCAGGCCTGCTGTTCCCGTTCGAGTACACGGTCACGATCGCGGCGGGCGTGGTGCTCCTGTTCGCCTTCGTGGTCTGCGGCGTGTTCCTGCTGGCGAGCCCGGAGCGGCTCGGCAGCGACTGGTCCGACTAGTACTAGCGCTCCGCGCGCTGCCGGGCGCTCGCGGCCAGGCGCTCGCGTCCGAGCCACTCGACGAGCGCCTCCAGGTCCGTGCCCATCCGCTCCCGCTCGACGGCGTTCGCGAACCGCGCCCGCTCCGCGACGATCCCGTTCGCGGCCACCGTGTAGACCGCGTCCGGGTCGAGCTCGCGCGGCCCGGACACGAGCAGGCCGGGCTGCTCGGCCATCGTGGCGATGACGTCGGCGCCCTTCATGCGGAGCCGCCAGACCGGGTGCTCGTAGGCGTGCACCTCGAAGGCCTCCGCGTAGGTGATCGGCCCGCGCTCGACGTCGGCGCGGGTGTTGCCGGGGTTCAGGAAGGCGATGTCTGCGCCGGCGAAGGCGCGCTGGGCCTCCACCGCCAGCCGGTCGACGGCGTCGTGGTCGAGGTAGCGGGGCGCGTGGCCGACTACTTGGTCGCCGAGCGGCGCCACCGCGTCCGCGTAGGTCTCGACCAGCTCGGCCAGCTCGGGGTCGGGCTCGATGCCCGCGTGGCGGGTGGGCAACACGCCGCCCGACGCCACGACGACGTCGCCGCTGCGCCGGCTGAGGGTCAGGCGCACGCGGTCGAACGCCACGCCGTACGACAGGGCCTCGATCACCAGTTTGCCGTCCACGGCGAGGTCGAGCCGCGAGTGGGTGTGGCCGGCCACGATCACGTCGACCGCGTCGTGCATCTGGCGCGCCTCGTCGACGATCTCGCCGGCCGCTGCGTCGGGCCCCTCCTGGAAGGCGCCGGCGTGGGCCAGCACCACGATCGCCTCCACGCCGCGGCTGCGCAGCTCGGGAACCCAGCGGTTGACCGAGTCGGACAGGTCGAGCCAGCGGTACGCCCGAGCGAACTCGGACAGCAGGAAGTAGGGCGTGTCGACCGTGGTGACGCCGATGAACCCGACCTTCACGCCCGCCCGCTCGACGATCTCGTACGGCGGCAGGATCGGCTCGCCGCCGTCGCGCGTGACGGTGCTCGCCGCGACGTACGGGTAGCCGGCACGGCGCACCAGGCGCAGCGCCTCGGGGCCGCCCTCGTCGAACTCGTGGTTGCCGAGCGTGCCCACGTCGAAGTCCATGCGGTTCGTCGCCTCGATCGTGGGCTCGTCTCGGAAGTGGCTGGAGACGAGCGGCGACGCGCCCACCATGTCGCCCGCGTGCACGCGGATCGTGCGGCCGGGGTGCCATCCCGCGGCGCGGTCGTGCCACGCCCCGAGCCAGGCGGCGCCGCCGAGGCCGGGCTCGGGCGGCTCGAGGTGGCCGTGGAAGTCGTTCACGCCGAGCAGCTGGAGCTCGACGGTGCCCGTCGGGGCGGCTTCGACGCCGGGCTGGTCGGCGCCGGCGTCAAGGCCGAGCAGCCCAACGAGAAGAG
>JBOGXT010000116.1:0-1503 GCA_050694635.1 Thermoleophilaceae bacterium | reverse complement strand
GTCCTCGGCTGACGACGTCAAGAGCTACATCGAGGATCACGAAATCGAGTTCCTGTTCGCGCAGTTCGTCGACATGCACGGGAAGCCGAACGCCAAGCTCGTACCCGCGCGGCACTTCGACGGCCTGATGGAGGACGGGGCGGGCTTCGCCGGGTTCGCCGCCGGCGCGATCGGCCAGTTCCCGCACGACCCGGACCTCGCGGCCATGCCCGACGTCCGCACGCTGACGCCGCTGCCCTGGCGGCCGGGCGTGGCACGCCTGGCCTGCGACGTCCACGTGCAGGGCGAGGAGTGGCCGTACTGCCCGCGCACCATCCTGCGCCGACAGCTCGACCGCGCCCGCTCGCTCGGCTTCGAGTTCATGCTCGGGGCGGAGCTCGAGTACTTCCTCGTGCGCCAGCGCGACGACGGCTCGATCGAGCTCGCCGACGCGCTCGACACGCTGGATCAGCCCTGCTACGACATGCGCGGGTTGACCCGCAACCTGGATTTCGTGTCGCAGGTCGCGGACTACATGACCTCGTTGGGGTGGAACAACTACGCCACCGACCACGAGGACGCGAACGGGCAGTTCGAGCAGAACTTCGACTTCGCGGACGCGCTTACGACCTGCGATCGCGCGATCTTCTTCCGCTACATGGTCGAGTCGCTGGCGCAGGCTCGGGGCGTGATCGCCACCTTCATGCCCAAGCCCTTCACGCATCTGACCGGCAACGGCTGCCACTTCCACATGAGCCTCTGGAAGGACGGCGAGAACGTCTTCGAGGTCGATCCGTCCGAGGATCCGCGCGGCATGGGCCTCTCGCCCCTCGCCTACAACTTCATCGGCGGGCTGAAGGCGCACGCAAAGGCCTACATCGCCCTGACCGCGCCGACGGTGGGTTCGTACAAGCGGCTCGTGGTGGGCACACGCAGCGGCTCGAGCTGGGCGCCGGTGTACGTGTCATACGGCTACAACAACCGCACGCAGATGCTGCGCATCCCCGACGCGGGCCGGATCGAGGACCGCACCGTCGACGGCTCATGCAACCCCTACCTCGGCGCCGCCGCGGTGCTGGCCGCGGGCCTCGACGGAGTCGAGCGGGAGCTCGACGCCGGCACGCCCACGACGGAGCTCAACCTCCACGAGCTGACCGACGAGCAGCGCCAGGAGCTCGGCGTCGAGCTGCTGCCCGGCAACCTGCTCGACGCCACACGCGAGCTCGAGCGCTGCGACGTGCTGCGCAAGGCGCTCGGCAACACCGGCCGCGAGGACTACCTGGACTACTTCGTGCGCGTGAAGCGCGAGGAGTTCCAGGAGTGGCACGACCAGGTGAGCGACTGGGAGGTCAGGCGCTACCTGCAGCTGTTCTGAGCGGGCGGAGTGCCGTTCAGCCCGACTCGAGCAGGCCGAGCCGCGCCGCCAGGCGCCGCGCCGGCAGCGCCTGAAGGAGCAGGGTGAGCACCACCGCGAGGGCCACGACGCTCGCGTAGATCTCGATGTTCGGCACGCCGAGCCCGGCC
>JBOGXT010000115.1:0-2537 GCA_050694635.1 Thermoleophilaceae bacterium | reverse complement strand
GCTTCAGCTTGCGGCGGATGGCGTCCGGCTCGTCGTCGATGAAGACGATGCCGGCGTCGGTGCCTTAGCTGGTCGACATCTTCGCTCCCGGCTCCTGCAGGTCCATGATCCGCGCGCACACCTACGGGATCACGTGCCCGGGCACGACGAACACCTCGCCGTAGGTGGAGTTGAAGCGGCGGGCGATCTCGCGCGAGAGCTCGAGGTGCTGGCGCTGGTCGTCGCCGACCGGCACCTGGTCGGTCTTGTAGAGCAGGATGTCCGCGGCCTGGAGGACCGGATAGAGGAACAGGCTCGTGCGCACGAGCTCCTGCTCGCGCTCCGACTTGTCCTTGAACTGGTGCATGCGCTGGAGGTCGCCGTAGGCGGTAACCGAGGACAGCAGCCAGCACAGCTCGGAGTGCTCGCGCACGTCGGACTGGCGAAAGAGGATGCAGCGCTCCGGGTCGAGCCCCGCGGCGATCATCATCGCCGTGGTGTCGAGCACGTACCCGGGCAGCCCCTTGGGGTCGTAGGCCACGCTCGTGGCGTGTAGGTCGACGATGCAGTAGATCGCGGGGTTGCCGCGCTCCTGGCCGTCGAGGTAGCCGCGGATCGCCCCGATGTAGTTGCCGACGTGCTTGCGGCCGGTCGGCTGGATGCCCGAGAAGATGCGCACCGGGCGGCGAGTCTACGCGCGGCGGGAGCTCAGCCCGCGGCCACGGTCACCGGGATGCGCTCGACCGCGTTGTTCGCGTAGCCCTTCAGGTTCCAGGCCGGCTCGAGCGGCTGGCTGTTGCCGGCCGCGTCGGCGGCGCGCGAGCAGAGCACGTGCTCGCCCGGCGGGGCGTCCCACTCGAAGCGCCAGCCGCGCCACGCCGCCTCGCCGAGCGGCTCCTCGAGCAGGGCCGGCGCGAAGCTCGCGCCGCCGTCGGTGGAGACCTCGACCCGGTCGATTTGGCCGTGGCCCGACCAGGCCCGCCCTTCGAGAGCCACCGGACCCGGCTCCAGGACTCGGGCCCGGGTCATGAAGTCGGGCACGCCGGGCGGGACCATCAGCGAGCGCGGCAGCATGCGGCTGACCGGCTCGCCGGGCACGCCGTCGGCGTCGTAGATGCGGTAGCCCACGGCCTGCTGGTAGCCCTGGAACGGCTCCTCCAGGAGCGAGACGCGGGTGAGCCACTTGACGTTCGTCATCCCGTACCAGCCCGGCACGACGAGGCGGAGCGGGTGGCCGTGCTGCGGCGGCAGCGGGGCGCCGTTCATCTCGTAGGCGAGCAGGGCGTGCTCGGTGTCGGCCAGCGCCAGGGCGCGCTCGTAGGCCTGCGGGACGCCTCCCTCGACGCCGCGGTCGAGCCCCGTGAAGAGCGCCTCGACCGCCGTCGGCCGCACGCCCGCCTCGTCGAGCAGCGGCCGAAGCGGCGTGCCGGCCCACTCGGCCGTGCCGACGGCCTCGGTGAGCCAGGGCTGGCTGACCGGGCGCGGCGCGAGCAAAGCGCGGCCGTTGCCGGCGCACTCGAAGGTCACGGGAAGCGAGACGCGCTCGCGGGCGCGCAGGTCATCGAGCGACAGGCTGAGCGGGTGCTCCACGGCGCCGGCCAGCTCGAGCCGGAACGCCTCCGGCTCGACCGCCGGGATGTCGTAGTGGATCAGGAGGTAGTGGAGGCCCGCGGGCGTGATCGGATAGCGCAGCGCCTCGAGCGGGAGCCCGTGGTTGCGGGCGGCGAGCCGCAGCTCGTCGGGGGTGATGCCCTCCTCGGCGATGGTCCCGGCGGGCGCGCCGTCCATGCTACATCGCGCCCGAGCCGCTCGCGGGCGCCTTCCTTGCCCGCTCTGGGTCGCCCGGGTTCTCCTCCTCGGGGCGCCACCGCACCACCGGGCGCTTCGCCGCGCCCGCCTCGTCGAGGCGCCGCACCGGCGTCGTGTAGGGCGCGTTTCGAGCGACCCCGGGATCCTCGGCCGCCTCCTCGAGGATCCCGCGCACCACTTCGGCGAAGTGGTCGAGCCGCTCCTTGGTCTCGGTCTCGGTCGGCTCGATCATCAGGGCCTCGTCCACGAGCAGGGGGAAGTAGACCGTCGGCGGGTGCACGCGGTGGTCGAGCATCCGCTTGGCGATGTCGAGCGTCCTCAGGTCGAGCTTCTCCTTCGCCCCGCGGCCCGACAGCACGAACTCGTGCATGCAGGTGCGGTCGAAGGCGATCGGCAGGTACTCTCCGATCCCGTCCTCGGCGAGCCGCGCCTTGAGGTAGTTGGCGTTCAGCACGGCGACCTTCGAGGCCTCCTCCAGGCCGTCGCTCCCCAGCGAGCAGATGTAGGCGTACGAGCGCACGAAGACGCCGAAGTTGCCCTGGAATCCGCGCAGCTTGCCGATCGACCGGGGGCGATCGTGGTCGAGGTCGAAGAAGGGCTCGGCGCCGTTCTCGCCGCCCCTGCGGACGACCTGGGGCGTCGGCAGAAACGGCTCGATCCGGTCCGACACCGCGATCGGCCCCGCTCCCGGTCCGCCGCCCCCGTGCGGCTGCGTGAAGGTCTTGTGCAGGTTGAAGTGCACGATGTCG
>JBOGXT010000114.1:0-9425 GCA_050694635.1 Thermoleophilaceae bacterium | reverse complement strand
GGCGACGGCCCCGGTGTGGGCCGCCGCGGCGGCGGCGCCCGCGGAAGAGGCCCCGACCTTCAGCACGGACACGCCCACGCCGCGTTCCGCGCACAGCGCGAGCGCCTCGCAGAGTCGCGCGCCGTCGCCGTCCGCCTCGAGGTAGGCCGCGATCGACCCGACCCCCTCCTCGCCGGCCAGCCGGGCGATCCATTCGCCGGGATCGAGCGCGCTCGCGTTGCCGCACGAGACGACCGTGTGCAGCCGCAGTGCGCGACGGGTGGCCAGAGCGTTGACGGCGACGTTCCCGCTCTGCGACACCAGCGCGACCCGGCCCGGCTCCAGCGGGCTCAGGGCGTCGCCCCAGAGCGCGAGGCGCTCGTGGAGCGAGACGATCCCGTTCCCGTTCGGACCGCAGACCGGAAGGTCGTGGCGGGCAGCCGCGTCGCGGAGGGCGACCTCGTAGGTGGCTCCGGCGGGCACCTCCCCGAACCCCGCTCCGTACACCACCGCTCCGCCGCAGCCGATCGAGCCCGCCTCCTCCACGACGGCCGGCACACCGGCCGCGGGGATAGCCACCACCACCGCATCGGGCGGCGACGGGCAGTCGCGAAGCGACCCGAAGCACGGGTAGCCGTGCGCAGCCGAGCGCCCGGGGTTGACCCCCCAGACCTCCCCGGGGAAGCCCAGCGCGCGCAGGTTCAGCAGCGTCCGCCCTGCGTACGAGCCGGCCCGGTCGGTCGCGCCGACGACGGCGACGGTCCGGGGGTGGAGGAGACGCTCGAGCTCCACTAGTGGAGCGTCCGCTCGACCCCGCGGCGCTCAAGCGCGCGCGCCACGATCAGCCGCTGGATCTCGCTCGTGCCCTCCCAGATGCGGTCCACGCGCAGCTCGCGCAGGAAGCGCTCAGCCACGTTGGCCCGCATGTAGCCGCGGCCGCCGAAGATCTGCACGCAGCGATCGGCGCAGCGCCAGGCGGCCTCGCTCACGAACAGCTTCGCCATCGACGCCTTGGCGTGCACGACCTTCGGGTCGGCGCCCTCGTCGGCCAGCCGCGCCACCTCGAACGCCAGCAGCCGCCCCGCGGCGGCGTCGGCGGCCGAGTCGGCGAGCGGAAACGACACGCCCTGGTAGTCCATGATCCGGCTGCCGCCCTGCTCGCGGGCGAGCGCCCAGGCCGTGGTCTCCTCGATCAGCCGCCACATCGACCCCACACCGCGGGCGGCGATGCCGAGGCGCTCCTCCGTGAACCAGGCCCGCTGGAGCTCCTCGCCGCCGCCGAGCCCGCCGATCACCGCGTCCTCGTCCACCTCCACGCCGGTGAAGCGGATCGTCGGATGCCCGTGCGGGTAGGTGTGGGTGAAGGGCGGGT
Organism: Thermoleophilaceae bacterium; assembly: GCA_050694635.1. Classification (GTDB taxonomy): domain Bacteria; phylum Actinomycetota; class Thermoleophilia; order Solirubrobacterales; family Thermoleophilaceae; genus JACVRW01. The sequence goes on along the minus strand of JBOGXT010000114.1, from coordinate 8,074 downwards.
CGTCGACGACGTCGATTCCCTCCAGCCCCGCGTCGACCAGGAACAGCGTGGGCAGCGTGTCCCCGTCCACGAGCGCGTTGGCCATCACGATGTACACGGCGGCCACGTCGCCATAGGTGACGAACCACTTCTCGCCGTCGATCGCCCAGCCGGTCTCGGTGCGGCGAGCGGTCGCCTGAATCCGCGACGGGTCCGAGCCGGCCTCGGCCTCGGTCACCGCGTAGGCGTCGTGCAGCTCGCCGCGCAGCGCCGGCTTCAGGTAGCGCTCGATCTGCTCGGGCGTGCCGCTAGCCAGCACGTTGTAGGCGCCCGGCATGTGCCAGGACAGCGCGTTGGTGGAGCGGCCGAGCTGCTCCTCGACCAAGCACCACTCCGATTTCGTCCAGCCCTGCCCGCCGTGCTCGCGCGCGTGGAGGCCGCCCGACAGCCCCGCCTCGAGCGCCTCGCGCCGGATGCGCGCCCGGAGCTCTTCCGGGATCTTCCCGCCGCTGCGTTCCGCAAGCTCCTCGTTCGGGATCAGCAGCTCATCGACGAAGCGCCGCGCGCGCTCTCGCAGGTCGGTATCGGGCGGGGCGGTGGGGGAGATGGTCATGGCAGTCCCAGTTTCAGGTTGTCGTGGTTGTGGATCACGTCCAGGACCACCTCGCGTGCCTCACCCGGCGGGGCGCTGGCGGCCAGGGCGGCGGCCTCTGAGAGATAGGCCGTCCATGCGCGACGGCTGCCTCTCAGAACGAGGCGCTCCACCCGCGCTCGCTCCGCCTCTACGGAGCCACCCCGCAGGACGGCCACGGCCGCGGGCAGCTCGAGCTCGGGCTCGGGCGTGATGGAGAGCCACGCGTGGCGCGACACCAGCCCCATGGTATCATGCAACTGATCACAAAGTCAGTCGCCATCTCGAAGCCGCTCTCGCCCGGCCTCTACCGCGACCCCGACGTGCTCGAGCTCGAGCAGCGCCGCGTCTTCGCCCGCACCTGGCAGCTCGCGGGTCACGTCGCGCAGCTGCCGCACGTGGGCAGCTACGTCACCGCGTCCGCGGGCGCGGAGCCGGTCCTGGTGCTGCGAGACGACCGGGGGGAGATCCGCGCCTTCCGCAACGTCTGCCGCCACCGCGGATCGCGCCTCCTGAGCGGCTCGGGCGACTGCGGCAAGGCGATCCGCTGCCGCTACCACGGCTGGACCTACCGCTTCGACGGTGATCTGATCGGCGTGCCGGAGGGCCGCTCGATCCCGGGGCTCGACAAGTCGTCGCTCGGTCTCCTCCCGGCCCGCGCCGAGGTGCTGTGTGGCCTCGTCTTCGTGAACCTCGACGTGGAGGCCGCGCCGCTGGCCGAGCAGGTCGCCGGTCTGCCGGAGCGCCTCGAGCGCTACGGCCTCGAGCGGCTGCGCGTGCGCGTGGACGAGACCACGAGCCAGCCCGCGAACTGGAAGATCGTGGCCGACAACTATCTCGAGGGCTACCACGTGCCGATCGCCCATCCGGGGCTGATGCGGCTGCTCGACTACAAGCGCTACGAGGTCGAGCTTCACGGCAACTGGGTCTGGTTCGACGCGCCGCTGCGCGACAAGCCGTCGGGCAACCGCATGGAGCGCCTCTACCAGCAGATGGTCGAGCCGATGCCGGGCCTCGCCGAGGAGGACCGGCGCATCTGGCGCTACGTGTTCATCTACCCGAACACCACGATCGACCTCTACCCGGACCAGGTGGGGATCTGGCGGTTCAACCCGGCTGGCGCGCTGCGCACGACGGACGTGAACCTGACCCTGCTGCCGCGGGACTCCGGGCTTCGCACCCGCGTCGTCCAGTACGCGAACAAGAAGGTCAACCGGCTGGTCAGCGACGAGGACGCGGACCTGGTGGCAAACCAGCAGGCCGGTCTCGAGACGCGCGGCTTCGAGCCCGGGCCGCTCTCCCGCAGGGAGGCGGCGCTGGGCTGGTTCGCGGACAAGGTGCGCGCCGACCTTGGTGACGAGGCGTGAGCGAGAACGCCCGCGAGCGCATCCTCGCGGCGGCGGTGGAGCGCATCGCCGCCGCGGGCATAGACGAGGTGCGCATCGCCCGTGTCGCAATGGACGCCGGCGTCTCGCCCTCGCTGGTCCACTATCACTTCGAAACCCGCGAGGCGCTCCTCGCCGAGGCGATCGAGTACTCCTACGAGCGGGCCGGCGACGCGCGCATCGGCGAGGGCGAGAGCGGGCTGGCCGTCATGATCGACCAGTTCCTGCCCTACCCCGGGGTGCTGGAGCGGGACTGGATCCTGTGGGTCGAGCTGTGGCTGCGTGCTGTGCGCCATCCCGAACTGCGGCCGACCGCGAAGCGCCTGTACGCCCGGATGGGCGAGTGGCTCGTGGCGGGCGTCGAGGCCGCCCGGCTCGGCGACGCCGACCCCGAGCGCGTGGCCGACCGGCTCATGGCCCTCGCCGACGGCTACGGCGTGCGGGTGCTGATCGGAGCTCTCGACATCGAGGAGGCAAAGCGGGAGATCTGGGCCGCCTTGACCGAAGCGGAGCCCCTCGTTAAGTTATCTGAATCGCCGTTCAGGTAACTGTCGTGCGCGAGGGGGTCCGTATATGAGCCCGCGGCCCAGGCTCGACCACGTGCGCCGGCCCGCCATGCTCTCGGCCGCCGCCGAGGTGATCCGGGAGCGCGGTCTCGAGAACGCGCGCGTGAGCGACGTGGCGGAGCGCGCCGGCACCAGCGCGCCGTCGGTGCTCTACTACTTCGCCACCAAGGCCGAGCTGCTGAAAGAGGCGCTGACCTCCGCGGAGGCGGGCTACTACGACGAGCTGGCCGACGAGCTGGCCGGCATCGAGAGCGCGCACGAGCGACTGGTGCGGATCGTGGCCGGCGGTGCCGGCGACGGGGACTACGACGCGTCTCTGTGGATGGAGCTGTGGGCCAGGGCGCTGCGCGACCCGGACCTGGCCGAGACGCGCGCCGAGCTCGACGGCCGCTGGCGGCAGGTGATCGAGGACGTCGTCCGCTACGGCCAGGAGCGCGGCGAGTTCGGGAACGTCGAGGCGCAGGCGTTCGCGATGTTGCTCTCGTCGTTGCTCGACGGCCTGGCCGTGCAGATCGCCTTGAAGGACAGGGAGGTCACGCCGCAGCGGGCCCGCGAGCTGAGCCTGGCCTTCGCGGAGAAGGAGCTCGGGTGCTGAACCGGCGCGACCTGCTGCGCGGCGGCGCCGGCCTGGCCCTCGGAGCCGGCCTGGCGGGCTGCGGCGTCGGCAACGTGAGCCGGGGCTCGAGGGAGGAGACCGAGAGGCCGATCAAGAAGCGGGTCGACGGCGACCTCGTCTACTTCAACTACGCGGAGTACGTCGATCCCGAGCTGGTCAAGGGCTTCGAGAAGCGCTACGGCGTGACCGTGCGCGAGTCGTATTTCGACTCGATGCCCGCGATGATGGCCAAGCTGCGCGCCGGCATCGCCTACGACCTCATCTTCCCGAGCGCCGAGTACGTGCAGCGACTGAACGCCGGCAACCTGATCCGCAGGATCGACCGCGACAAGCTCCGGAACGTCGACACGGTCTACTCGTACTTCGACGACCCCTGGTACGACGCGAACTCGGAGCACTCGACCCCGTACGCGATGTACGCCACCGGCCTCGGCTACCGCGCCGACAAGGTGTCCGGCATGACCGGCTCCTGGCGGGACCTCGGCGAGGCGGACTCGGACGACAGGAGCTTCCTGCTCGACGACTACCAGGAGGCCATCGGCATGGCGAACCTGGTCAGCGGCTACGAGCTGAACGAGATCGACCCCGACAAGCTCGAGGACTCGAAGCAATACCTGGTCGACCTCAAGCCGAAGCTGCGGGGCATCTCCGCCGACACCACCACGAACATGACGAGCGGGAACGCCTACATCCAGCACCTCTGGAACGGCGACATCGTGAACATCCGGTTCGGAGTCGACAACCCGGAGGACTACAAGTTCCAGAAGTGCAGCGAGGGGCTCCCGGTCGGCAGCGACAACTTCGTAATCCCCGTCAACGCGAAGCACCCCGGGACAGCGCTGCTGTTCATCGAATACATGCTCGAGCCCGAGAACGGGGCCCAGAACGTCGAGTGGATCGGCTACCCGATGCCCTACGAGGGCGGTCCCACAGAGGCGTTCGAGGGGTTGGTGAAGGACGACCCCGAGATCAGCCTGACCATCGAAGACCTCGAGCAGGGGCAGCAGTACGTGAACCTGAAGGGCGACGGCCGGCTGGCCTGGGACGAGGTGTGGACCGAGTTCAAGGTCTCGTAGGCGGATGCCATCCCGTGCGCACTCGGCCGAGCCGAGTGCTTCCGGCCTCGTGAACGAGAACCGGTTCGCCACCGCCTTGCTCGTCCCGGGCGGGCTCTGGCTGCTTCTGCTCTTCGTCACGCCGCTCGGGTTCCTGCTGGCCATCTCGTTCGGCTACACCGACGACCTCGGCGAGGCGATCTACTCGACGCGCCTCGACAACTACGAGCGCCTCGTCGACCCCGACTACCTGCCGGTGCTGTTCCGCTCAGTCGGCTTCGCCCTCGCGACCGTGGCGCTGTGCCTGCTGATCGGCTACCCGGTCGCCTACTACATCGCGATCTTCGGCGGCCGCTGGAAGAACTTGCTGATCGTGCTGGTGGTGCTGCCGTTCTTCGTCAACTACCTGATCCGCACCTACGCCTGGATCGCCATGCTCGGCGACGACGGCCTGGTCAACGGCGTGCTCGACTCGGACGTCCGGTTCATCAACACGCCGTGGGCGGTGATTGGCGGTCTCGTCTACGGATTCATGGCGTTCATGATCCTGCCGATCTACGCGGCGCTCGACCGCATGGACCCGTCGCTGATCGAGGCCGGCAAGGACCTCTACGGCGGGCCCTGGCAGACCTTCCGCCACGTCACCTGGCCGCACACGGTCCAGGGCGTGCTGGCGGGCTCGGTGCTCGTGTTCCTCCCAGCGGTGGGCGACTTCGTGTCCGCGTCGCTGCTGGGCGGCCCGGGGGAGGTGATGGTCGGCAACCTGATCCAGCAGCAGTTCCAGGCCTCCGACAACTGGCCGTTCGGGGCGGCGCTGACCGTCGCGACGATGGCCTTCCTGATGATCTGGATGGTGCTCTACCTGCGCGCGGCGGCGCGCGAGACGCGGGAGGCCCCGGCGTGAGGCCCTTCGACCGGCCGCGCTTCCTGAGGGTGTTCCTGGGCGCGTTCTTCGTGCTCCTGTTCGCGCCGATCGTGCTGGTCGTGCTGTTCTCGTTCAACTCGAGCCGCTCGCTCCAGGACTTCCAAGGCTTCAGCCTGCGCTGGTACGAGACGTTCTTCGAGTCCGAGTCGCTGCGCGACTCGCTCGTCGCGAGTATCCAGATCGCGCTTCTCACGATGCTGATCGCGACCGTGCTCGGCACGCTGCTGGCCTACGGCCTGGTGCGGGCGCGCACGCGCTGGTCGGACAGCGCGAACGTGCTGATGCTGATCCCGCTCGTCACGCCGGAGATCGTGGCCGGGGCCTCCGCGCTGCTGCTGTTCACGCAGGTGGGGCTCGAGCTGTCGCTCACCACGATCGTGCTCGCGCACATCACCTTCTCGATCTCCTACGTGACCGTGGTGGTGCGGGCGCGGCTCGGCGCGATCAGCCGCGAGGTCGAGGACGCGTCGATGGACCTGGGCGCCACGCGCCTGCAGACGTTCCGGCTCGTGACGCTGCCCGCCCTCTGGCCCGCGGTGATAGCGGCAGGCCTGCTCGTGTTCGCGCTCTCGTTCGACGACTTCGTCCTGTCGTTCTTCACCACCGGCGAGAGCCCGCAGCCGCTGCCGGTGCGCATCTGGACGCAGATCCGCTTCGGCGTGCGGCCGACGATCAACGCAATCGGGACCTTCATGCTCGTAATCTCCTTGCTGTCGATCGGACTGGCGCTCCTCTTGCCGCGCCTGCTGGGCCGGCGCGAGAGCGGGCTGAAGGTGCTGCTCGGAAGGGAGGCCGCATGAGCGCGATCCGCTTCGAAGGGGTGACCAAGCGCTTCGGCGACGCCGTGGCCGTACGCGAGCTCGACCTCGAGATTCGGAAGGGCGAGTTCTTCTCGCTGCTGGGTCCGTCGGGCTGCGGCAAGACCACCACGCTGCGCATGGTCGCGGGCTTCGAGCTGCCGAGCTCGGGGCGCATCTACCTGGAGGGCGAACCGGTCGAGACGGTGCCGCCCTACAGGCGCAACGTGAACACGGTGTTCCAGAGCTACGCGCTGTTCGAGCACCTGGACGTCGAGGACAACGTGGCCTTCGGCCTGAAGCGCCGCAAGGTGCCCTCGGACGAGATCCGCACCCGGGTGGCCGAGGCGCTCGAGCTGGTGGAGCTGACCGGGCGGGAGGGCGCGCGGCCGGGCGAGCTGTCGGGCGGCCAGAAGCAGCGCGTGGCGCTGGCGCGCGCGCTCGTGAACCGGCCCGCGGTGCTGCTGCTCGACGAGCCGCTGGGGGCGCTCGACCTCAAGCTCCGCAAGCAGATGCAGGTGGAGCTGAAGGGCATCCAGCGCGAGGTCGGCATCACCTTCCTCTACGTCACCCACGACCAGGAGGAGGCGCTCGCGATGTCGGACCGCATCGCGGTCATGGAGGGGGGAGAGATCAGGCAGTGCGGCTCCCCGGAGGTGGTGTACGAGCAGCCCGCCGGTCCGTTCGTCGCCGGTTTCATCGGGGTGTCGAACCTGCTGCCGGGCGCCGATGGCTCGCAGGTCTCAGTGCGCCCGGAGAAGATCTGGCTGGGCGAGCTCGAACAGGGGATGTCCGCGCACGAGGGCACGGTGGTCGAACGGGTCTACGTTGGGACCACCACGCAGGTGATCGTGGAGCTGGAGTCGGGGGTGCGGCTGGTGGCGCTCGAGCAGAACACGGCCCGGGCCCGGGCCGACGACCGCTGGGAGATCGGGGAGCGCGTCAAGCTGGGCTGGCATCCCGAGCACGCTCGCGTCCTGCGGTGAGGCTCGAGAGCAGCGCGAGCGCCTGCTCGCCGACCAGCGGATGGACGTACTAGCCCGCGATGCCCCGGAGCAGGTCGAGCGAGCGCGGGTCCACGCCGTGCTCCTCCTCGTACTCGCTCCGGGACTCGTCGTCGAAGAGGGCGAGCACGAGCTCCTCGCGCGACGAGCCGAAGCGGCACGCCGCCCGGTCGAGCGCGTCCAGCGCGGCGCTCTCGACCGCGCCCTCCACGCCGCCGATCGAGCGCCGCTCGCGGTCCTCGCAGGGATCGGCTATCCCCACGGGCTCCGGACCGAGGTCGCGCCCGGCCACGGCGTAGCCGGCCGGGACGGCCGCCGCCAGCAGGAGCGCCGCGGCCAGCGTCCCCGCGCGGACGCCGCGCCGAAGCCCGGGGGGCGCCGGCAGCAGGACCAGCGTCGCCAGCAGCGCCATCGCGGCCGTCAGCACCAACGCCGGATCGAAGGCCCGGTCGACGGCGGCGAGGACGACCTCGTCGAGCTCGTCCGCGAGCCGGCTGAGCTCCCGCCGTTGCGCCGCGGGATCGGCGCCCTCGGCCAGGTCGCCCAGCGCACCTCCGTAGCGGTCCTCGAGGCGGTCCAGGCCGCGGAGGAGATTGCCGGCGTCGGGCCCCAGGCCGCCCTCGTCCCCGAGCCGTCTCAGGCGGCTCAGCTGGTCGCGATCCTCCCGGCGCACGCGCTCGCGCTCACGCGCGCGCGCGCGGTCGAGGGCGTCGCGCGGGTCCTCCGTCTCGAGCTCGGCGAAGAGTCGCGGCGCCAGCGGGATCTTGTCGGTCGGCGGCAGCGCGGCGTCGAGCACGAGGGCTGTGCCGCGCTCGCGGGCAAGGTCCACCTCCCGGTCGAGCTCGGTGGCCACGAGCGGCGCGAGCGCGACCAGAACGAGCGTCATGCCCGCGTGTCGGAGCGAGAGGAGGGCGGCCGCCTGCCCGCGGGTGCGCTCTGGCAGCAGCTCGCCGGCGAGCGCCGGGAAGGCCATGCCCATGCCCACGCCGGCGAGCAGCTGCGGCGCGATCGTCCACACGACCGACGCCTCGGGCAGGAGGGCGAGACAGGCGATGCCGCCCGCCACCAGGAGGCATCCCGCCGCCGCGCGCGTTGCGGCGGGCCCGTGCACCAAGG
>JBOGXT010000113.1:0-5789 GCA_050694635.1 Thermoleophilaceae bacterium | reverse complement strand
AGTCGCGCACCGCGGCCGCCCGCGAGCTGCTGTACAGCGCCTGCTCGAAGGTCGACGCGGGCGACGCCGAGATGGGCAAGTACTCGGCGATGGCGAAGCTGATCGCCTCCGACACCGCGATGTGGGCAACCACCGAGGCGGTCCAGGTGCTCGGCGGCTACGGCTACGTGAGCGAGTACCCGGTCGAGCGGATGATGCGCGACGCGAAGATCACCCAGATCTACGAGGGGACGAACGAGATCCAGCGCCTGGTGATCGCGCGGACGCTGGGCTAGGTGACAGCCGACAGCGTTCCGTTCCCCGATCTCCGACAGCGTTCCGTTCCCACGAGAGCCAGGATCTCCGACAGCGTTCCGTTCCCATCTGAGCGTCCGCGTCGCCCTCAACGCTCGCTTGCCCTGCAGGCGAGCGAGGAGGTATCAAGATGGCGCGGCGAGGCGAGGAAGGTCTACGAATCGAGGCAGTGAGGCGGCGGCTGGCCGGGGAGTCGCCGCAGCGGATCGCCCGCTCGATCGGCCGCTCGCGCCGCTGGGTGTCGAAATGGGTGGCTCGACACGAGCCGGTCTCAGAGAGCTGGGCCGTCGCCCGCAAGCCCGGGCGGGCGGTCAACCGCACCGGCCGCTCCGTCGAGTCGCAGGTGATCGCGGTGCGCCGCCGGCTGGCCGAGAACCCGTGGGCGCAGATCGGCTCCGACGCGATCGCCTGGGAGCTGCAGAAGCTCAATGTCGAGGCGCCCTGCACCCGCACGATCGAGCGCATCCTCGCGCGCGAGGGCCTGGTCCGCCCGCGCCGGCGTGAGCGCCCCAAGTCCAAGGGCCTGCCCTACCCGGCGCCGGCGGCCGAGCTGGTCGGTGATCTGCACCAGGCCGACATCGTCGGGCCCCGCCATCTCGACGGCGGCCTGCCGTTCGTGGCGCTCAACTGCGTCGACATCGCGCCGCACGCCGCCGCGATCGAGATCGCGCCCGACCAGCGCGAGACGACGCTGAGTGCGGCCTTGATCCGGCTCTGGGAGCGGCTCGGTGTCCCGCGACGGCTGCAGCTCGACAACGGCAAGCCGTTCGTGCTCGGCGCCGCCAGCCTCGGCGAGATCGTCAGGGTCTCGCTCCACCAAGGGTCGACCCCGGTCTTCATCCCCCAGGGCGAGCCGTGGCGCAACGGGGTCTGCGAGCAGTTCAACGACACCTTCGACAAGCGCTTCTTTCGCTCCGAGCGCTTCGCCGACCGCGACCGGCTCGCCGCGCGCGCGCTCGAGTTCGAGTCCTTCCACAACGCCAACCACCGCTACCGAGCGACGGGCAAGCGAACACCCAACGAGCTGACCGCGGGCAGCGAACGCCGCCGGCCCGCGGCGCTCGCCGATCTGCCTGCGGGCTGGCCCGCGCAGGGACGAATCGAGTTCATCCGCTTCATCCGCTCCGACCGCAAGCTGCGCCTGCTGCGCCGCTCGATCGAGCTGCCCGAGACCCAGGTCTACCGCTACGTGACCGCCACCCTCGATCTCTCGATCCCCAGCGGGGAGGGCAACCTGCTGATCGCCGACCACGGGGGCGAGCTCGTCAGCCGCGAACCCCTTCCCCGCCCCCGATCGTGATCTGCCCGCCGCCCCCGCGCTCGCCTACGGCTCGCTCCGAGGCGGCGACTTTGGTCCTGGGATGGGAACGGAGCGCTGTCGGCTATTGAGGCTCCTGCGTTGGGAACGGAACGCTGTCGGTCCTCACCTAGGGCCCCCTGAACGTGAGCCCGTCCATCCCGGCGACGCAGATGCCCGCGCCGTCACAGAGCGGGGCCACGACGCCGTCGGTGAGGATCTGCACGGTCGCCGCTACGGTCTGGTTCGCCGCCGGCATGAACAACCTCTGGGATGGGCGATAGCCCGGCGGCAGGGTAAAGGCGGCCGTGTTGTCGACGGCGTTGGTGACCGTGCCCTTGAGGTGAACGACACCCAGTGGGTCCTTGTAGAACGCCGCGGTGCTGAAGCCGCCCAGGTTCTCCCAGCCGTTCTCGAACCCGGGCTCGCCGGGCGCGCCGACCTCGTGGTAGGGCTCGCTCTGTGAAGCGGCAAAGGCGCTCGCCGGCTTCCCGTCGAGCGCGTTGGCGTTCGCGGCCGTCTCGGCGCTCGTCGCTCGCTCGGCGCTCGTCGCCCGCTCGGCGCTCGTCGCCCGCGCCACCGAAAGGCCGGGCGCTCGCTTGGTGATCTGCTTGTTCGCCTGTTTCTTGGCGATCTTCTTGACCTGCGACTTGGTCATCGCGCTGGTGATCGCGCCCGGGCCGGCGATCGCCGTGCCCGCGAGCGCCGCCACGAGCGCCAAGACGGCGACGATGATCGCCGGCGATGGACGCGAGGCCCTGATCTCTTCCATGCTCCGCTCCCTTATCTGTCCAGGGGCCCCGCGTCAACCGCGGCGTCCGGGTTTGCATTGCAACGGCTCGCGTGCGTGGGCGGCGCGTGCGCGCGTGGCGGGAAGGGGATCGAGCGAAGCGCGCGGGCGCCCAGCCTTATCTCGGTCCACGGCCCGGGAGGCCCCGGAGCCGGCGACATGATGGTCGATGGGGTGATCCCGCTTCGGGAAGCGGTGCGGCCGCTCGGTCTTTCTAGGCCGTCCAGCGCGAAGGCGTGGCGGCGGGAGCCTGCCGGGAGCCGGCCGCGGGTGATCAGCTGATCTCGGGCGATGGCGCGCATGGACGATCAGGCCGGGGCCAGCGCCTCCTCGTCGAGCTCGCGCAGGGTGTGATAGCAGCGCTTGAGGAGCTTGCGGGCGACCGCCAGGCAGGCGCGGTTGCCGCCGATCCGCGCGGCGGCCTGCTCGTAGTAGTCGCGGTCGGGTGAGCGCGGATGGCGAGCCACCTGGGCGGCCTCGTAGAGCGCCCAGCGAAGCGCCGGCGGTCCCTGGCGGGAGAGATGGCCCGGGGCGCGGCGTCGATCGGACTCGGCGACGGTGATGTCCATCCCCGCGTAGCGGACGGCTCGTCGGGAGGATGAGAAGCGCCGAGCGTCGCCGAGCTCGGCGAGGGTCGTCACCGCGGTCAGGGCGCCGATCCCGTAGTGAGCCTGAAGTGCCTTGGCGCCAGGCCAGGCGCGGGCGATCGCTCGCAGCTCTGAGTCGAGCGGCTCGAGCTCGCGGCTCAGGTGATCGATCATCTGAAGCGCCACCCGGACCTGCGCCCGCGCCGCCTCGGGAAGCTCGAGGCCCTCGAGCCAGGCTCGGTTCTCGGCCGAGAGCAGGCCGCGCCGCTGCGGTGCGCCGTGGTGGTAGAGCTGGGCCTGGATGCGCTGCTGCCACTCGGTGCGCTGTTCGACCAGCGTGTGGCGAAGGCGGACCTTGGAGCGCAGCTCGAGGATGTGCTCGGGTGGGATCCACGACTCCGGCAGAAGCAGCTCGCGCAGGTGCCGCGCGTCGGCGCGGTCTGACTTCGCGCGCTTCTTCGGTCCGCGCATGCCGGCGGTCTCGGCAGGCTCTGCGAGGTGGGCCACATGACCCGCGGCCTCGAGCTCTGAGACCAGGAAGCGCCACCCGGTGGTCGCCTCGAGCGCCGCCTCCACCTGCTTGCCCTCGAAGCCGGCGAGGAAGCGGCGGAATCCCTCGCGATCGGCGGGGCGGATCCGCCGCCGGCAGATCTCGCCGGTCTCGATGTCGAGCCACTCGGCCGTGATCTGCGCCCTGTGCTGGTCAAGTCCCATGAGTACGATCGTCATCTGGGGCCTCCTCAAGCTCCGTCTGATTGACATCAGCGCGGATCGTCGCGCTTGAGCTGAGGGGGCCCCTGGTCATGCCATCTTTCGTGAACGAGACCCGGATTCGATGACCGCCGGGATCACGTCCTTCGGTCATCCTTCGGGGGCGTACGCTCCCCCACCGCTCCTGGTTTGTCAACCGCCGGCGTCAGTCAACCCGCTTCGCGATCGCTGGCAGGACCAGAGGCGTGTTGATCCGCTGTCCGCCGACGCGGGTGCGATCGCGCGGTGAGGAACTAACGCCGAAGCCGCCTTGGGAGGCATCGTCAACCCGAGGCATCGACTCGACCCTGCGACCGCCTCACGCGCGGCGCTCGCTATGTTTCGAACCCCCGTTGGCCGGTCGTCTAGAGGCAGGACGCTGGGTTCTGGCCCCAGAAACGGAGGTTCGAATCCTCCCCGGCCAGTTCGACTGCACTCTCCCAAGCAAGGTCCGGCGCCCATGCGAACATCTGTTCGATGGACGACGGAACCAAGGAGCGGATCGGCGAACGGCTAGAAGCCGGATGGTTGCGGGTGAGGATCGCCGACGATGTGGGCGTGAGTCCCTCCACCGTGACGCGGTGGGCCCGTCTTCTCGGTTTCCCGGATAAGGCTCCCCGTCCCAGCCACAGCGACTGGGAGGCGATCCAGCAGTATTACGACGCCGGCCACACGATCGATGAGTGCCGCGCTCGATTTGGATTCACGTACGGCGCGTGGGACAAAGCCGTGAGTCGGGGCGAGATCACGCCGCGCGCACGATCCCAGCGCCAGCTGTCACACGCGACCCGGGACGAGGTTGAAGACTTGCTTTCCCGGGGATTCACGCAGGCGCAGATTGCACGCGAGCTTGGCTTGACGAAGTCAACAGTCGCCTATCACGCTCGAGCGCTGGGGGTGCACGCCGATCCGCGATTTGCGCGCCGCCACGACTGGGCGGCGGTGCAGAACGCGATCGACGGTGAAGGGCTCTCGATGCGGCAGTGTCTGGATCGCTTCGGGATAGGTCGCGATACCTGGTATCGCGCCGTGCGGCGCGGCGATCTCGTTCCGCCGCGCAGCAGGATGCCCTTGCACAACCTCCTCGTGGTTGGGCGCAGGAGGAGCCGTGGGCATCTCAAACAACGGCTCATTGCCGCGGGCCTCAAGGAGAACCGCTGCGAGCGTTGCGGGATCACCGAATGGATGGGAGCGCCGCTGAACATGCATCTTCACCACATCAACGGCGACGGCCTGGACAACCGGCTGGACAATCTCGAGATGCTGTGCGGCAACTGCCACGCTCAAACCGACACTTACGGTGGACGGAACGGTCATCGCCGCAGGCAGCCCGTGGTCGTCGACGGCGGCTAAGACCCGATCGCTTCGAGGTCCGAGTCCGGGTCCCCAAGCGCATCCTTCTGCCCCAAGACGTCCGCCCCGCTCTCGATCAGTCGCCGCGCCTGGATGAGGTCGTCGGAGCGCCCGACCGCGAGCGCGCCCCCGACCCGACCGTCGTTTAGATACCAAGCGCTGAACTCGCCCGCATCGCGATCGCCGCGAAACAGCACCTCGTCCCACTCATGCGCGGGCCCGACGTACTCGAGGCTGGCCCAATCGGCGAGGTCGCTGAAGAAGTAGGGCACCTCGCGGTAGGGCTCTTGCTCGCCGAGCATCGCCCGCGCTGCGTAGCGGCCCTGCTGCAGGGCCACGTCCCAGTGCTCGACGCGCAGCCGCCGCCCGTGGACGACGCTGTCGTACGAGCACACGTCGCCGGCCGCGTAGATCCCCGGCGCCGACGTCTGCAGCCGGGCGTCGCAGACGATCCCGTCGTCGACCTCGAGTCCGGCCCGCTCGGCCAGCATCGTGTCGGACCGCACCCCCACGCCGACGACGACCATGTCGCCCTCGACCGTGCGCCCGCTCTTCGTCACCACCGAGCGCACCCGGCCCGCGCCCTCGAACGCCTCCAGCTGCTCGCCCCCGAGCAGCTCCACCCCGTGCTCGGCCAGCTTGTCGTGAAAGAACCGCGCGGCCTCCTCACCGAAGGTGTTCGAGAGCGCGACCTCCTCGAGCATCACGATCGTGCACT
>JBOGXT010000112.1:0-1543 GCA_050694635.1 Thermoleophilaceae bacterium | reverse complement strand
GGCCCAGCCCGAGCAGCCCCTCGACGTCGAGCACGAGCACCAGCGTGATCGACGCGACAGCGGCCGAGAGCTGGAGCATCGCCGAGTTCGCCGCGAGCGCAGCCGAGAGCAGCGCGGTGTTGCGGCGGATCGGGAGAGCCGGCTCGGTGCTCAGGAGACCGTGCGGCGAAACAGGAAGTAGCAGACCGCTGCCACGATCGCCGCGAGCACCGGCAGTCCCCAGCCGAGCACGCCGACCAGGGCGAGCACCCCACCGATCACCGCCACCGCGCCGGCCACTCCGCCCCCGACCGCCACCTGGTAGGCGCGCTTCTCGCGCGAGCGGCGCGAGGGCGGGCCGCCGGGACTGCGTGCGATGTCGCTCATGGACGGAACCGTAGCGTGCTACGACTGCTGGGCGGCCGCCTGCTTCGGCTCGTGCCGGTAGAACTCGACCGGCTCGGCCGGCAGCGGCGTCCTTCCCAGGATGAGGTCGACGGACTTCTCCGCCGCCATCATCACGGGCGCGTAGATGTTGCCGTTAGTGACGTAGGGGAACACCGACGCGTCCACCACGCGCAGGCCCTCGAGCCCGTGCACCTTCATGGTCAGGGGGTCGACCACGGCCATGTCGTCGGTCCCCATCCGGCAGGTGCAGGACGGGTGCAGCGCCGTCTCGGCGTCCTTGGCCACCCAGTCGAGGATCTGCTCGTCCGTGTCCACCTCCGGCCCGGGCGACAGCTCGCCGCCGCTGAAGGGTGCGAAGGCGGGCGCACCGAGGATCTTGCGGGTCACCCGCACCGCCTCGATCCACTCGCGCCGGTCGTTCCCGGTCGAGAGGTAGTTGAACTGCAGCGCCGGGTGCTTGCGCGGGTCGCTGCTCACCGCCTTGCACGTCCCGCGCACGTCCGAGTACATGGGGCCGACGTGCACCTGATAGCCGTGGCCGCCGCCGCCCTCGGGCACCGTGCCGTCGTAGCGGATCGCGATCGGGAGGAAGTGGTACATGAGGTTGGGCCACTTCACCTCGTCGTTGCTGCGCACGAAGCCGCCCGCCTCGAAGTGGTTGGTGGCGCCGGGGCCCGACTTGCGGAGCAGCCACTCGAGCCCCACCTTCGGGCGGTTGTGCATCTTGAAGTAGGGCGCCATCGACACCGGCTGCGTGGCGCTGTGCTGGATGTACACCTCGAGGTGGTCCTGCAGGTTCTCCCCCACGCCGGGCACGTCGGCCACGACGTCCACTCCGAGGGCCCGCAGCTCGTCGGCCGCGCCGACGCCGGAGATCTGCAGCAGCTGCGGCGAGTTGATCGCGCCGCCGCAGAGCAGCACCTCGCCGGCGCGCACGGTCTCGCTCCCGCGCCGGCCCGTGCGCGTGAACTCGACGCCGACCTCGGCGAGCGTCGTGACCGTCTCGGTGCCGTGCGCGCCGAGCAGCGAGGATCGCAGGCTGTGGTGCACCTGGCGCAGCAGCGGATCGCTGCCGATGCTGGCGGCCTGACCGGCGTTCGTGGCCGTGCGCTGGTCCGCGACGAACGCGACCAGCCCGTTGTACGCCGTGATGAAC
>JBOGXT010000111.1:0-1527 GCA_050694635.1 Thermoleophilaceae bacterium | reverse complement strand
ATGTTCACCCACTCGCGGCCCGGCGACACCGGCGCCGCGCTGCGCCGCATCGCCGAGCTGGCCGGCGAGGCGGGCGTGGAGGTGCGCCTCCCGGCGGCCGAGGTGGAGAAGCACGGGCTCGTGCCCGGCGCGGTCGAGGCGCCCGAGGGCGAAGCCGTCCGCGACACCGGCCTCGCCGTGGTGCTGGGCGGCGACGGCACGATCCTCACGCACCTGCGCGATTTCGCCGGTACGGGCGTCCCGGTGTTCGCCGTCAACTACGGCGCGATCGGCTTCCTCGCCACGGTCGAGCCGTGGGAGCTAGACGACGGCTTGCGGCGCGCGCTCCAGGGTCAGTTCGACGTCATGGAGCTGCCCGGGCTGCTGGCCGAGACGGGCGACGGCGAGCGGCTCGCGGTCAACGACCTCTCGTTGCACCGCCGTCCCAACGGGCGCGTGGCCGAGCTGGCCTACTCGGTGGAGGGGGAGGAGCTCGGCGAGGTGCGCTGCGACGGCCTCGTCGCGTCCACCCCGGCCGGCTCGACGGGCTACAACCTGGCGAACGGCGGCCCGGTGCTGGCGTGGGGAGTGGAGGGCTTCATCGTCTCGTTCATCGCTCCCCACACGCTCACCGCCCGCTCGCTCGTGGTGGCGCCCGACGACCACCTGGAGGTGACCAACCGCTCGGCGTCGGACGAGGTCGACGTGATCACCGACGGCCGCTCCGTGGGCGCGCTGGCGCCCGGGGGGTCGATGGGCATCCGTTTCGCGCACCGCCAGGCGCTGCTCGCGCAGGCACCGGGCGCGACCTTCTACCACCGGTTGCGCGACAAGTTCGGCCGTCTCTCCCACTAGGGCGTTACGACTGAGCCGCTTCGGCGCGGGACGCGCTCCCGCTCCGTCGGGCGGCGCTGGTACACCTGCGTCGTGCTTCTCGAGCTGCGCATCGAGAACCTGCTCCTGATCGAGCGGGCCGAGCTTCGGCCCGGCCCGGGGCTGACGGCGATCACGGGGGAGACGGGGGCGGGCAAGACCGTGCTTGCGCAGGCGCTCGACCTGCTGCTGGGAGGCAAGCCCCGCGCGGGGATCGTGCGCCCGGGAGCGCGCGAGGCATACGTGGAGGGGGTGTTCGAGCCGCCCGCGGGACTGCTCGAGGAACCGGAGCTGGCGGAGCTGCGCGAGCGGATCGGCGAGGAGGAGGACTCCGCCGGGGAGGCCCCCGGCGGGGAGCTCGTCCTGGCCCGCCGGGTGAGCGCCAGCGGACGCACGAGGGCGTTCGTCCAGGGGCGCTCGGCCACCGCGGGCGACCTGCAGGCGCTCGGCGGCCGCCTCCTCGCCTTCTTCGGCCAGCACGAGCACCGCCGTCTCACGCTCGCCTCCGCCCAGCTCGACCTGCTCGACGGCTTCTGCGGGCGCGACCATCTCGCCGCGCGCGACCAGCTCGCCCGCGCGCACGCCCAGGTGCGCGACCTCGAGCGCCGGCTGGCCGAGCTCCGCGAGCGCGCGGGCACCCGCGACCGGGACCTCGACCTGCTCGCTTTCGAGATC
>JBOGXT010000110.1:0-2344 GCA_050694635.1 Thermoleophilaceae bacterium | reverse complement strand
GCTCGATGCCGGCCTCCTCGAAGAGCGCCGCGAGCTCGCGCGGCGCCCAGGGATGCACCGTGACGTCGGCGGCGAGGCGGTACGCGATGGTGCGCGGCGGTCCCGCGGGGCGATCCCAAAGCCGCGGCCACTCGAGCGACAACAGGCCGAGCGCCTCCAGCGCCACGATCGCCCCGGGCCGGGCGTGCCGGGCGATGTCTCGGAGCAGCGCGCGCAGCGCCGGCGGCGCTAGGTGGGAGGCCACCCCGAACGTGCCCAGGTAGAGGTCGAAGGGACGGGCGCCGACCGGGCCGAGGCCGTCCCGAAGGTCGTGGCGAAGGAAGGCGAGCCCGTCATGCCCATTGCGCGGCGGCGCCAGGTCAACCCCGGCGTAGCGGGTGAGGGCGCCGTCCGTCAGTCCCCCCACCGCTCCGTCGCCACAGCCCAGATCGAGCAGCTCGCCGCCGCCCGCCTGGCGCAGCAGCCGCGGGATCAGCCGAGCGAACCACTCCATCTCGAACGCGGCGCGGACCGCGTCGTGCCCCTGGTCCGCGTAGGCCGCGGCGGCGCCCTGCCGCATCGGTCGCATGGCCGGGCAACGTAGCCCCGCGACCCGCCAAACCGGAAGGGCGGTAAGACACCCGTAAGGAAGCCGCAAGCTTCCTGCGGTCGAATGCGAGGGGTGGGCCTCTATCTCGTGGCAGCCCTCGCGACGCTCGCCGCCCTGCTCGCGGCTTGCGGCGGCTCCTCCGATCGACTCCCACCCGCGGCCGAGCCGGCCAGGTCTCCCCCGCTCGAGGGCGAGCCGGCGGGCACCGTCGTGCCGCTCGGCCACAAGCCGGAGGGGCTCGCGTTCGACCCCGTCACCGGGCTGCTGGCCGTGGGCCTGACGAACCCCGACCGCCTGGCGCTCGTGGACGGACACACCGGGCGCACCGTGCGCCGGATCCCGCTGCCCGAGTCCCCGCGTCATCTGCGCCTCGGCGCGCCCGGCGGCCCGGTCCTGGTTCCGGCCGAGCGGGCGAACGCGATCGTCGAGGTCGGCCTGCCCGAGGGCCGGCTTCGGTCCACCCGGGTCGGACGCTTCCCCCACGACGCTGCCCGCGCTCGCGGCCGACTGTTCGTGGGCGACGAGCTCGGCCACACGGTCTCCGTGGTCGAGGGCGGAAGGCGGATCGAGACGCTGCGCGCCCCGCGCCAGCCGGGCGGCGTGGCCGCCACGGCGGACCGCGCGCACGTCGGCGTGGTGGGCGTGCGCGAGCGGGCGCTCGAGGTGTTCGACGCGAGGACGCTCGACTCCGAGGGGAGGGTGAACGTCGGCATCGGACCGACGCACGTGGTCGGCGGCGGCGAGCGCTTCTTCGTAGTGGACACGCGCGGCGACGCGCTGCTCGAGGTTCGGCTCGACCCGCTGCGGGTACACCGCCGGACCCACCTCGCCGGCGCCCCCTACGGAATCGCGCTCGATACCGAGCGGCGCCGCTACTGGGTCACGCTCACGGCGCTCAACCAGGTGGCCGAGCTGACCGACCGCCGCCTGCTGCGCCGCTTCCCGACGGTGCGCCAGCCGAACTCGGTGGCCGTCGACCCCCGCAGCGGCCGCGTGTTCGTGGCCAGCCGCACCGACGGGACGCTCCATCTCTTCGACCCGCCGCCGTGCCGCGGCGAGGAATGCAACCTGCGGTGAGGCTCCCGGAGATCGGCCCCTTCCGCGCCGGGTTCTGGCGCAGCCCGCTGCGCGGCCCGTGGCTCGCCTCCGTGCTCAGCGCCGCCCTCCTCCCTCTCGTGATCGTCTGCGCGCTCACCGGCTTCGTCTCCCACTGGGCCTACGACACCGACCTCGGCCGCAACGCGGTCTGGGGCGGGGCGGCATCGGGCAACGGCTTCGACCTCTACGGGCTCGACTGGCCGGCCACCCCGGCCTGGCTCTACGCGCTCACACAGGGTCTGCACGTGGTCAGCGGCGTGGCCGCGATCCCGATCCTGCTGGCGAAGCTGTGGACGGTCATCCCGAAGCTGTTCGAGAACCCGCCCGTGCTGAGCCCCGCGCACGCGCTCGAGCGGCTCAGCCTCGTGCTGCTGGTCGGCGGCTCGCTGTTCGTCTTCTCGACCGGTGTGATCAACATCCAGCTCTGGTACCCGTTCGGCTTCAGCTTCGTGCCGGCCCACTACTACGGCGCGGTCGTGATGCTGGCGGCGCTGGCGCTCCACATCGGCCTGAAGCTGCCGGTGATGCGAGCCGCGTTTCGCCAGAGCGGCGTGGCCGGGCCGCTCCGCGAGGACCTCGACAGCACGCGGCCGGAGCCCGGCCTGACCGGCGTGGTCACGAGCGCGCCGCACAGCCCGGCCGCCCCCACGCTCACGC
>JBOGXT010000109.1:0-2527 GCA_050694635.1 Thermoleophilaceae bacterium | reverse complement strand
CTCGAGTACCGCACCGACGGGCTCATCCTCGTCAGCCCGCGCATGGCCGCCGCCGAGCTCGCCACGGCGGCCAGTACGGTGCCGGTCGTGGTGATCGGGCGGGCCCTGCGGGACAGCGGGGTCGACTGGGTGATGACCGACGAGGAGGTGGGCGCCCGGCTCGCCGTCGAGCACCTCGCCGCGCTCGGCCACGAGCGGATCGTGCACATCGACGGCGGCCCGGGGGCGGGCGCCGCCCCGCGCCGGGCGGGGTACCTGCGCGCGATGCGAGAGCTGGGACTCGAGCGCCACGCGGTGGTGATCCCGGGGGACTTCACCGACGAGGCGGGGGTGCGAGGAGCCGAGCAGCTGCTGCGGGGGCGCACGCTCCCGACGGCGGTGTTCGCGGCCAACGACCTGGTCGCCGCCGGGGTGCTCGACCGGCTGGAGGACGAGGGCATCGACGTACCCGGCGACATCTCGATCGTCGGCTACGACAACACGTTCCTGGCGGCGCTCCACCACATGTCGCTGACGACGATCGACCAGCCTAGGCGAGAGATGGGCCGGGTGGCGCTCGAGCTGCTGCTGGAGCGGATGGACGGCCGAACGGTGCGCGAGGTGCGGGTGACGGAGCCGAGCCTGGTGGTGCGGGCGACGTCCGGACCCGCGCCGTGAAGAGGGCCGCGGCAGCCTGCTTGGTCGGGCTCGCGGCCCTCGCGGCCGGATGCGCGGAGGACCCCGCTTCCCCCCAGGCAGCCGGGCCGCGGGTGGTCTCGGTCCTGGGCGCCGGCAGCGAGCGGGCCACCGGCTTCGCCGTCGCCTCCGGCGAGGTGGTCACCGTCGCGCATGCGATCCCGCCGGACGATGCGGTACGCGTGCAGGTCGGCCCCGGCACTCCACGACGAGCGCGGGTCCTCCGGATGGATGTGCGCGCGGACCTCGCCCTGCTCGCCGTTCCCCGACTACGCGGATCCGTTGTCGAAACGGCCACTACGGGCGATGGGAATCAAGTGCGCGTCGTGGCGGCGCGGGGCCGCCGCGTCGTGACCATGGCGGCGTCGGTCCGGCGGCCCATCGACGCGCGCGTCAGCGCTCCCGGCGCCGAGCGCGCACTGCGCCGGCCGGCGCTCGAGCTCGAGGCGCGCACCCGGGCCGGCGACTCCGGCGCACCGGTGGTGAGCGAAGGCGGCGAGGTGGTGGGCGTGCTGTTCGCGCGCTCGCGCAACGAGGCGGACACCGCATACGCCTTGGACGCCCGGGCGCTCGTCGAGCTCCTCGCGAACGCTGGTGGATAGCTACGGGGTGTGATCGGGCGTGTGACGCCCTGCCTATGTGGGCCCGGTGTGGCCTGCCTCGGCGGCCACCGAGGCCGGCACCTGCGGCGGTTCCCCTTCGTCGCCCGACGTCAGCTCCCTGGCCGCGTCCGCTGCCTTGGCGGCCTCGTCGGCCGCGGCCGGTTCCTGGCCCGCCTCCAGCAACGGCCGCAGCAGATCCAGCGGCAGCGGGAACACGATCGTCGAGCCCTGGTTGGAGCTGATGTCGGTGAGCGCCTGCAGGTAGCGCAGCTGGATCGTGACCGGGTTCGGGCGGATCACCTCGGCCGCGTCGGCGAGCCGGCCTGCCGCCTGGTACTCGCCCTCCGCGTTGATCACCTTCGCGCGCCGGTTGCGCTCGGCCTCGGCCTGCCGGGCCATCGCGTGCTGCATCCGCTCGGGGATCTCGACGTCCTTGATCTCGACGATCGTGACCTTGATCCCCCAGGGCTCGGTCTGCTCGTCGATGATCTGCTGGAGGCTCTCGTTGAGCCGCTCGCGCTCCGAGAGCAGGGCGTCGAGGTCCGCCTTGCCGAGTATCGAACGCAGCGTGGTCTGCGCGATCTGGAGGGTCGCCCCGACGTAGTCCTCGATCTCGAGCACCGAGCGTCTCGGGTCGATCACACGGAAGTATGCGACCGCCGCGACCTTCACGGGCACGTTGTCGCGCGTGATCACCTCCTGGTGCGGGATCCGGAGCGTGATCGTGCGCAGGCCGACGCGCACCATGCGGTCGACGCCCGGGATCAGCAGCACGAGCCCGGGGCCCTTCTGGTCGATGATGCGGCCGAGCCGGAACACCACCGCGCGTTCGTACTCGCGCAGCACCCGCACCGAGGCGCCCGCGAGCGCGAGCGCGGTGACCACTACCACGGCCAGCACGATCAGGATGACGGCGATCACCAGTTCTCCTCCCACTCCTCCGCTCTTCGCACGCCGAGCGTGAGTCCGCTGACGCGCTCCACGACGACGGCGTCGCCCGCGCCGATCTCGGCGGGGTCGTCGGGCCAGCTCCGCCGGGCGCGCCATAGCGCTCCGTCGACGAACACCTGGCCCCCCTCCCCGTTCCAGCTGCGCACGATCCCGGTCCTCCCGCTGAGGGCCTCGCGGCCCGACGCGCTGCGCAGCCGGCGGACGGCGAGCGACTTGCGCGTCGCGATGAGAAGCCATCCCCCGGCCATGGCGAGAGCGGCGAGGACGGCGGCCACCACGACCGCAGCGCCGGCCCCGGC
>JBOGXT010000108.1:0-7809 GCA_050694635.1 Thermoleophilaceae bacterium | reverse complement strand
GCCTTGAGCCGCGCCCCGCCGGCGTCGGCTCGGCCTCCCGGGCGGGCGCGCGAGCGGGAGCCAGTCCTTCGAGCCACACGAAGAGCCGAAGCGATCGGGGCTGGCCGGCGTGCCGCTTTCCTTGGCGAACGCATGGGCCAAGAGTCCGGAACCATAGGCATAGGGCGAGCTTGGCCGCGAGCGCATGCTCCCCGGCAGCTGATCGTGGTTGAGGATGATCGACTCCGAGGCGCTCGAGCGCGCCGAGTGCTTCTGCGCCGAGCTGATCCGGCGCCTCGACGCCGAGGTCGGCCCCGACATCGCCGCCCCGGTCGAGCAGACCGTGCTCAGCGAGGCTGAGGACTGAGGTCGCCGGCACGCTCGACGAACCAGTCGAGCGCCGCCGGGTTCGCCAGCGAGTCCCGGCTCGCGGCGCGGGCCGGGTCGCCGCCCAGCAGGATCTTCTTCACCGGCACCTCGAGCTTCTTGTTCGACAGCGTCCGCGGCACCTCGGCGATCTCGTGGATCGCGTCCGGCACGTGCCGCGGCGAGCAGTGCTCGCGCAAGCGACGGCGCAGGGCCGAGACGAGGTCGTCGTCGAGCGACGCCCCCTCGCGCAGCACCACGAACAGCAGCATGCGCTCCTCCACGTCCACCACGAGCGAGTCGAGCACCTCGTCGACACCCTCGACCGCGGAGTAGATCTCGCTCGTCCCCATCCGCACCCCGCCGCGGTTGATCGTCGAGTCCGAGCGCCCGTAGATCACCGCCGTCCCGCGCGAGGTGATCTTGATCCAGTCGCCGTGGCGCCAGACGCCGGGGTACACGTCGAAGTAGCTCGAGCGGTAACGCGAACCGTCGGGGTCGCCCCAGAAGAAGAGCGGCATCGACGGCATCGGCCTCGTGATGACGAGCTCACCGACCTCGTCCACGAGCGGGCGGCCCTCCTCGTCCCACGCCTCCACCCCCGCCCCCAGACAGCGCGCCTGCAGCTCCCCGGCGTAGACCGGCAGCACCGGGGCGGCGCCCACGAAGGCGGTGCACAGGTCGGTGCCGCCGCTGGTCGAGAAGAGCCACACGTCGCCGAGCTTCTCGTACACCCAGGCGAAGCCCTCGACCGGCAGCGGCGACCCGGTCGAGCCCACGCTGCGCAGCCGCGGCATCGAGGGCGGGTCCGCCCCCGCCTTCATGCTCGCTCCGATGAAGCCGGCGCTGGTGCCGAAGCAGGTGACCCCGGCCTCGGCGGCGAAGTCCCACATCCCGTGCGGGTCGGGCTGGCCGTCGTAGAGCACGATCGCCGAGCCCGCCAGCAGCCCGCCGACCAGGAAGTTCCACATCATCCAGCCGGTGGTGGTGAACCAGAAGAAGCGGTCGTCCCGGCCGAGGTCTGAGTGCAGGTTCGCCTTCTTTATGTGCTCGAGCAGGATGCCGCCCTGGCCCTGCACGATCGCCTTCGGCAGCCCAGTGGTGCCCGACGAGTAGAGCACCCACAGCGGGTGGTCGAACGGCACCCGCTCGAAGGTCAGCTCCGCCGGCTCGCTCAGCAGGTCCACCCATCCCGACGGCACCAGGACCGTGTGCTCGAGTGACGGGATCGCCGCCTCGATCTCGCGCACCCGCGGCCGGCGGTCGAAGTCGCGCCCTCCGTAGCGATAGCCCTCGGTGGCGATCAGCACCTTGGGCTCGATCTGCTTGAAGCGGTCCACCACCGTCGGCGTGCCGAACTCGGGCGCGCAGCTCGACCAGATCGCGCCGATGCTCGCGCTGGCGAGAAATGCCACCACGCTCTCGGGCACGTTCGGCATGTAGGCCACGACGCGGTCGCCGCGCCCCACCCCCAGCCGCCGCAGGCCGGCGGCGCAGCGCGCCACCTGGTCGCGCAGCTCGTCCCACGTCAGCTCGGCCAAAGGCTGCGACTCGGATGCGCTGACGATCGCCGTCTGGCGCAAACGGCCGGCTCGGCCGGACGCGCAGCCTTCGACTTCCCCCGGCCGGCCCATCCCGAGCAGGTACTCGGCGTAGTTCAGCCGCGCCTCCGGAAACCAGACCGCCCCGGGCATCGAGTCGCGCGCCAGCACCGGCCCGGCCGGCCGGGGGCCGAGCCCGTACTCGTCCCAGATCGAGCCCCAGAACCCCTCGAGGTCCTCGACCGACCAGCGCCAGAGCTCGTCGTACGACGAGAAGCCGCGCGCCTCCATGTAGGCGGCCATCTTCGACGGCCGGCTCGGCTCCCAGAGCAGCTCTCCTTCGCGCATGCGCGCCGATTCTAGGATCGGGGCCCCGCCGAGTAGGTCGCGGCGGCCGCGCCACGGCCACCGGCCAGCGTGCACTCGTTCACCACGTCGCCGCTGCCCGGCTTCGCGACGAACTGGTCCGGCGGCGGCTTGCGGCCACCCTCGACCCAGGCCTCGAGCGCCTGGAATGCCGCTCGCTGGCAGGGGAGCATCGGCCTCAGCTTGTCGGGATGACGGTCGTAGCGGTCGTCCACGTGATTGCCCTTGCCGATCTCGTAGTAGCGGTGCGTGCCTCGGCGCCCAGCCTCGCGGACGAGCCGCGAGTAGACGTCGCCGTCGTTGCGGATCGGGAGCAGCGTGTCGAGCTCGCCGTGCAGGCTAAGCATCGGCTTGCCGATCCGCCCCGACAGCGAGACTCTGGCGACCGCGTCCTTGACGGCCTGCGGCCGGCTCGCGTAGTCGTAGTCCGCGTCGCAGCTCGGCGTGCCCGGCTGACAGAAGGGGATGCCCGCCTCGAGAGCGCCGTCGTAGCCGGGGTCGAACTCCTCGCGGAAGATGCGCTGGGTGAGGTCCCAGTAGATCGCGTAGTGGTCGTCCCAGAGGAACTCCGAGCCGGGCGCGAAGCCGGCGTCGATGATGCGGTCGTGGGCCTCGCGGTCGCCGGTCAGGCGGAAGCTCGGGAAGCTCCTGAGCGTCACCGGCAGATAGGTGAGGACGCTCGGCCCCTCGGGCCGGAACAGCGTGCCCTCCCAGTCGACGCCGCCGTCGTAGAGCTGGGGATGGTTCTCGAGCGCGTGGCGGGTGAGGTACCCGCCGTTCGAGATCCCCGTGATGTAGGTGCGAGCGGGCGCCTTGCCGTAGCGGAGCCGCACGACCCTCCGGGCGGCGCGCGTGAGCTCGGTCACGCGCCGGTGCCATTCGGCGACCGCGTCGCCGGGCTCTTCTCCGTCGCGGTAGAACGACGCGCCGGTGTTGCCCTTGTCGGTCGCGGCGAAGGCGTAGCCGCGCGCCAGCACCCAGTCGGCGATGATGAAGTCGGTCGCGTACTGGCGGCGCACCCCGGGTGCGCCGGTCACGACGAGCTTGCCGTTCCAGCGCTCCGGCAGCCGGATCACGAACTGGGAGTCGTGGAACCAGCCGTTGTTCGAGTTGGTCGCGGAGGAGTCCGGGAAGTAGCCGTCGATCTGCAGGCCCGGCACTCCACTCGGGTTGCGGGTGCCGCTCGCGTGCAGCCCTTCCCAGTCGGACTGGTTGGTGTGACCGGTGCGCGTGGTGCCGGCGGTGGTCAGATCGTCCAGACAGGCCGCCTTCTGCATCTCCGCTCCGGGCACGAGGATGCTTGCCGGATCGGGGCAGCTCGCGGCTGTCGCCGATGGCGCGAACACCGCGAGCCAGGCCGCGACCACGGCGATTCCTGCCCACCGCGGGCTCACGTCGCCCGCGCCCCGTCGGACCGCGCACCGAGCTCGCGTACGAAGTCGCCCACGGCCCCGGCGAGGTCGTAGCGCTCCTCCCAGCCCCAGTCGCGGGACGCCTCCGAGCCGTCCAGCCGGTCGGGCCATGAGTCCACTATCTCGACCAGCCGCGGGTCCGGTGTGAAGCGGATATCCGCCCCGGGGACGGTCTCCCGCACCGCGTCGGCCAGCTCCCCGGCGGTGGGCGAGAAGCCGGCGATGCCATAGCTCCGTCGCCGCAGCCGCTCGGGCTCGGCCTCGGACAGCTGGATCAGCGCCTCGACCGCGTCCTTGACGTAGACGAGCGGCATCGTGGCCTCCTCGGTCACCGGCACCTCGTACCGGCGCCCCTCGGCCGGCTCCGAGACAATCAGGCTGGAGTAGGCGGAGGCCCCCCCGGGCCCGCGCCCGGCGCCGATCACCGACGGCAGCCGGAGGGCACGGAAGTCCACACCGAAGCGACGCGCGTAGTACTCGCCCAGCAGCTCGGCGAACACCTTCGAGACCCCGTACATCGTCGTGGGGCGCTGCTGGGTCGTCTCGTCCACGGTGCTCGCGACGCCCGGCCCGTAAGTGGCGATCGTGGACGTGAGCACCACGCGCGGCACGCCCAGCAGGTCCGCCGCCTCGAGCACGTTGAACGTGCTCACCGCGTTGGCGCGGAAAGCCGCCTGGGGGCGCTCCTCGGCCGCGGCGGAGAGGATGCCCGCCGTGTGGAAGAGCAGCTCCGGCCGGGCTTCGCGCACCGCCTGCAGCAGCTCCGCCCACGAGCCCGCGTCGCAGCGGACGAAGCGCGCCGCGCCGCCGTCGGCGCCCGGGGGCGGCGGTGACACGTCCAGGCAGGTGACATCGTCCCCGCGCTCCTGCAGCGCGCGCGCGAGGTGGCTCCCCACGAACCCGGTCCCGCCAGTCACGACGACGCGCACGGCTAGACACCCAGGTAGCGTTGGAGGGCGTCGCTCTCCGCCAGCCGGCTCGAGGCGCCCTCGTGACGGATCTCGCCCTTCTCGATGAAGTAGCCCCGGTCGGCAAGCTTGAGCGCAAAGACGTGGTTCTGCTCCGCCAGCAGCACGCCGATCCGCTGGCCACCCAGATCCCGGACGAGCTCGCCGAGGCGCTCGACGACCACGGGCGCCAACCCCTCGGACGGCTCGTCGAGCAGGAGGATCGTGGGGTTGCCCATGAGCGCGCGAGCGACGGCCAGCATCTGCCGCTCCCCACCGGAGAGGTTGCCCGCGTCGCGGCCGGCGAGCTCGGCGAGCTCCGGGAACAGCTCGAAGGCCCGCGCGGGCGTCCAGCCGTCGCCGTTCGAGCTCGGGCGTCCCCGCACTACGTCCAGGTTCTCGCGCACCGTCAGGCCGGCGAAGACCCGCCCGCTCTGTGGCACGTAGCCGAGCCCGGCACGCACACGCCGGTAGGGCGCCAGGCGCTCGATCCGCTCGTCGCCGAGCCGAATCGACCCCGAACGGGCGCGGACGAACCCGATCAGGCTGGCCATCGTGGTGGTCTTGCCGGCGCCGTTGCGGCCCAGCAGCACGACCACCTCGCCCGGCTCGACCCGAAGCGAGACGTCGAACAGGATGTGGCTCGCGCCGTAGTAGCTGTTCAGCCGCTCGACAGTGAGCATCACTTAGGCGGCGCTCCCCAGGTAGACCTCGCGGACGCGGGCGTCCGCGCGCACCTCGTCCGCCGTCCCCTCCGCCAGCACCCGCCCCTGGTGCATGACCGTGATGCGGTCGGCGGTCCCGAACACCACGTCCATGTCGTGCTCGCAGAAGAGCAGCGTGATGCCGCGCTCGGCGACCACGCGGCGCACGAGCTCCATGGCGCGTCCCGTCTCGTCCGGGGCCATGCCCGCGGTGGGCTCGTCGAGCAGCAGCAGCTTCGGCTCGAGCGCCAGCGCCAGTGCCAGCTCGAGCGCGCGCTGGTCGCCATGGGAGAGCGTCGCCGCCGGCGCCTCGCCCAGCTCGCCGAGCCCGACCTCGTCGAGGATGGCCGAGGCTTCCGCGCGCCCCAGCGACCAGCCCGAGCCCCAGAGCCGGGCGGTCTTGCCGGATGCCGCCAGCAGCGCGACCTGGACGTTCTGCAGCACGCTCAAAGCGCCGAAGATGCTGGTCACCTGGAACGCCCGCGAGATGCCGGCGGCGGCGATCCGCTGCGGCGGCAGGCCGGTGACGTCTCGATCCTCGAGCCGCACGCTGCCGGCGTCGGGCGCAAGGAGGCCCGTGAGCAGGTTGAAGAGGGTGGTCTTGCCGGCGCCGTTGGGGCCGATCACCGCTCGGCGCTCGCCCGGTTGCACAGCGAGATCCACGCCGTCCACCGCGCGGAATCCCTTGAAGGCCTTGCCGAGGCCATGGGCGGCTAGCAGCGGGGTCACGCTCCCGCCTCCAGCTTGGGGGCGCCCAACTCGCCTGACGAGCCCTCCACGGCACTCGCCGGCTCCCGCCGCCGCCGCAGGCGCTCCCGCAGCCCGTCCGCGAGGCCGATCAGCCCACCGGGAGCGAGCAGCACGATCGCCAGCAGGATGCCGCCGAGCACGAGGTCCGGGTACTGCGTCTCGCGCGTGACGCCCTCCTCGAGCAGGACGTAGGCGATGGCGCCCACGATCGGCCCCGCCACCAGCCAGCGCATGCCGCCGATCAGGACGATGAAGATCGGCAGCGCGTTCGCGGTCCAGAAGAGCAGGTTGGGATAGGCCTCGCGGTTGAAGAGCGCGAACAGCGAGCCCGCCAGCGCCGCGAACGCGCCCGCGACGGTGAACGCCGCGAGCTCGTAGCGCTTGACGTCGATGCCGACGAACGCCGCCCGCTGGCGGTTCTCCCGGATCGCCACGAGCGCCGCCCCGAAGGGCGAGCGACCGACGGCCGCCAGGGCCGCCGCGCCCACCGCCACGACGGCCAGCACAGCCCAGTAGGAGTTCACCGTGGAGTCGAGGAACGACGGTCCCTCGATGCCGTGGATGCCGTTGTCGCCGCGCGTGAAGTCGTACCACTGGAAGACGACCACGTAGATGAGCTGGGAGAGCGCCAGCGTGAGCAGCGCGAAGTACAGGTGCACGGCGCGCAGGGCGACCACGCCGGTCACGAGCGCGAAGGCGGCGCCAACCGGGAGCGCCAGCGCGACGCCCACGAGCGGGGACCAGCCGAGGTGCAGCGAGAGCAGCGCCACCGTGTAGGCGCCGATGCCGAAGTAGGCGGCGTGGGCGAAGGAGACCAGCCCGGTCCGGCCGATCAGCAGGTTGAGGCTGATCGCGAACAGGGCCAGGATCACCATGCGCGTGGCCGAGAACAACTCCAGCTCGGTGAGGTAGAACGGCGCGGCGGTGGCGAGGATCGCCAGCGCAAGCCACGCTGCCATCCGGGGCCGGCCGGGGCCCGATGCCAAGCGCGGAAGCCGTGTCCGCAGCGCCGTCATGCGCGCTCCGGTACGCCGAAGAGGCCGGCCGGCTTGACCGCGAGCACGAGCACCATCACGAGGAAGATCAGCGCCAGCGCCAGGTCGGGGAAGAAGAAGATCCCGAACGACGAGGCCATGCCGACCATCAGCGCGCCGACGAGCGCCCCCGGGATGCTGCCGAGCCCGCCGATGATCGTGACCGCGAACGCCTCGACGATGATGTCGATGTCCATGCCCGGGCCGACCGCGCTGGAGGGCGCCACGATCGCGCCCGCCATCCCGGCGAGGCCAGCACCGAGCGCGAACACCGCCGTGAAGAGCCGGGGGACGCTGACCCCCACGCCCCCGAGCATCTCGGGATCGACCACGGCGGCGCGGATGTCACGGCCGAGGCCCGTACGGTTGACCAGCAGCCACACACCGGCCGCGACAGCGAGCGCGAACACGACGATGAACAGGTTGTAGAGCGGGAAGCGCTCGCCGAGCACGCCGATCGAGCCTTCGAGCCCGGCGGGCCGGGCGACCGTGCGGTCGCTGGAGCCCCAGACGAGCTCCACCAGGTCGGCGATCATGAGCAGGACCGCGAATGTGGCGAGCAGCTGGAGCAGCGGCTCCCTGCGGTACAGCCGGCGCAGCACGGTGATCTCGATCGTCACCCCAGCCGCGGCGGCCACGAGCGCCGACGCCGCGAGCGCGGGCCACAGCCCCACGTCCCCGCCGAGCGTCAGCACCACGCTGGAGGCCAC
>JBOGXT010000107.1:0-7204 GCA_050694635.1 Thermoleophilaceae bacterium | reverse complement strand
GCACGGCGGTGGCGCCCGCGGGGAGGAGCAGGACCTGGCCGGGCCGGCCGCCGCCGAAGCGCTCGCCGGCGCGGCGGAGCTCTACGAGCCAGGCGGCGCGCGTATCGTCGGGGACTGGAGCTGACAGATGCAGCCGCAGGCCGGCGTCCGCACCGCGCACCGGGACGGCGGCCGGGAGGGTGGCCGAGGTGTTGATGACCAGGAGGTCACCGGGAGCGAGCAGCTCGGGCAGCTCCGCGAAGCGCGCGTGCCCGATCCGGCCGCTGTGGCGATGCGCGACCAGCAGACGGACGTCGTCGCGGCCCGCGCCCCGGATCTCGGCGGGCTCGCGGGCCTCCGCCGGCGCGACCATTCGGGTGGCCGCCGCGCTCATGTGCCGGCGGAGAGGGGGGCGAGCTCGCGCGCCAGGTAGCGCCCGCTCGGCAGCTCCCCCTCGATCAGCGCGAGCAGTCCCGGGACGCTCTCCTCCGGCGGCGGCCGGTCGGAGATGTCCTCGCCGGGGAAGGCGTCCTGATGCATCCGCGTACGCATGTCGCCTGGATCGACGGAGTAGACGCGCAGGTCGGGCCGCTCGGCCGCGAGCACGCGCGTCAGCTGGTCGAGCGCGGCCTTCGACGAGCCGTAGCCGCCCCAACCTTCGTACGGCTCGACGGCGGCGTCGGAGCTCACATTCACGATCCGGCCGCCCGCGCGCATCAGCGGGAGAGCGAGCTGCACCAGCCCAAGCGGCCCGAGCACGTTCACGCGGTAGACCTCCTCGACGGCGCCCAGCGGCGAATCCGCAAGCGCCGGCAACGGGCTTGGCCCGAGCGAGCTGGCGTTGTTGACCAGCAGGTCGATCTCGTCGCCCGCCGCCGCCACGAGCTCCCTTCGATGCCCGTCGTCGGCCACGTCGCCGGCCACGGCGACCACATCGCCGAGCTCGGCCCGAGCGGCATCGAGCGCCTCGGCGCCGCGCGCGTCGACCACGAGCCGCCAGCCGCGCTCGCCGAGGGCCCGTGCGAGAGCGAGGCCCAGGCCGCGCGAGGCACCGGTGACGATCGCGGTTCTCATCCCATCCGAGGCTAGGCGTGCGCCGCCCAGGCCACCATGGGCAATTGGTCCTAGGACTCGACGAGGCCCGACCGCACCGCGTACAGCGCCGCCTGGGTGCGGTCGGTCAGCCCGAGCTTGCCCAGGATGCTGCTCACGTGCGTCTTCACGGTCTTCTCGGAGATCGACAGCTCGCGTGCGATCAGCTTGTTCGGCAGCCCGCGCGCTACCAGCGTCAGCACCTCTCGCTCGCGGCTCGTGAGCTCGCCGGCGTCCGGCCGCGGTGCCGGTCCGGCCGCGAACTCGTCCATCAGCCGTGCCGCGACCGCCGGATGCAGCAGCCCCTCGCCGCCGTGGACGGTGCGGATCGCCCTCACGAGCTCGCGCGGCTCCACGTCCTTCAGCAGATAGCCGGCCGCCCCCGCGCGCACCGCGGGGAACAGGCGCTCGTCGTCGAGGAAGCTGCTCAGCACGAGCACGCGCGCCTGTGGGCGCCGCTCGCGGATGC
This sequence comes from Thermoleophilaceae bacterium, assembly GCA_050694635.1. GTDB lineage: Bacteria > Actinomycetota > Thermoleophilia > Solirubrobacterales > Thermoleophilaceae > JACVRW01. The sequence continues at coordinate 5,664 of JBOGXT010000107.1, read as the reverse complement.
GGCGAATCGCCTCCACCCCGTCCACGCCCGGCATCACGAGGTCCATCAGCACCACGTCGGGCGCCTCACGCTCGGCCGCCGCCACCGCCGACTCGCCGTCGGCCACGTCCTGCACCACCTCGATGTCGTCCTGCAGCTCCAGGAACGTCCGCAGCCCCTGCCGCACCACGGCGTGGTCGTCGGCGATCAGCACGCGGATGCTCATCCCGACCCCACCTTCAGGCGCACGCTGGTGCCCGCGCCCGGCGCCGACTCGATCTCCAGCATCCCGCCCAGCTCTCGCGCGCGCTCCTCCATCGAGGTGAGCCCGAGGCGGCGCGCCCGCAGCGTCGCGGCACCCGGGTCGAAGCCGGCGCCGTCGTCCTCGACCGACAGAGCCAGACCGTCGGCGTTCTCGTCGAGACGCACCTTGATCCGCCCGGCGCGGGCATGCCGCAGCGCGTTGTGGAGCGCCTCCTGGGCGATCCGGAACACCTCGTCGTCCACCCCCGGACGCAGACGCGGCCTGCCCCCCAGCTCCAGCTCGACGGTCGTCGAATGAACGCGGCGCAGCACCTCGACGTGCTTGCGCAGCGCCTCGGCCAGGCCCTCCGTCTCGATCGCCGCCGGGCGCAGCTGGAACACGAGCGAGCGCAGCTCCGAGATCGCGTCCTGGGCGAGCTCCCCGAGCCGGTCCACCTGCCCTCGCGCCTCGCCGGCGTCGCGCTCGAGCAGCGTCGACGCGGACTTGGCGGCGAGCACCACGCCGAACAGCTTCTGCACCAGCGAGTCGTGCAGGTCCCGCGCCAGGCGGTTACGCTCCTCGACGATGCTCAGCTCGCGGCTGCGCTCGGACAGGCGGGCGTTCTCCATGGCCAGCGCCGCGTGCGGGGCGAGCATCTCGATCAGCTCCTGGTCCGCCGCGGTGAAGTCGACCTCGCCCTCCTTGTCCGTGAGGTAGAAGGCGCCCACCACCTCGTCGCCGCCGACGATCGGGACCCCCAGGAACGAACGCATGACCGGATGGGCGGACGGCCACCAGCCGCGGAAGCGCGGGTCGCGCGTGATGTCGGGGGTGCGGTGGGACTCGTCCGACTCGAGCATCGCCCCGAGCAGCCCGTGGGTGCGCGGCAGCGGGCCCATCGCGGCGATCTCCTCCTCGGTCATCCCCGAGGTGATGAAGCGGGCGAAGTTGCCCTCGCCGTCGGGCACGCCGAGCGCCGCGTAGCGGGCGCCCACGAGCTCCCGGGCGGAGTGCACGATCCGCTGGAGCACGGTGTCGACCGACCGCTCGCGGGCGATGGCCAGCACGGCCTCGCTCATCGCCCGTACCGCACCGTTGGAGCCGTCGGTCATCGCCGTTCAACGATACGGCGCGCCGCGGCCCGCCACGGGGCTCAGTCGTGCCGGCGCTTGAACACCAGCACGTTGCCGTCCTTCTCGCGGTGGAGGCTCACGTCGAGGAAGGCGGTGGCGAGCTCCCAGCCCTGCGCACCGAGCTCGTTCATCGCCGTCTCGAACTCCTTGCGGTCGAGCTCCTCCTCCTTGCGCCCGAGAAAGCCGTGTGTGATGACGGTCGTCGTGTAGTCCCAGGTGGTCACGCGAGGCAGGCTACGGCTAAACCTTCCACCCCGGCCCGCCGATGCCAGGGTGGTGAGCGTCAACGATCTCGTCCTCGTCCAGGGCATGCAGGACACCAAGCGCGCCCTGCGGCGCTGGAACGCCGATCCGCTCGAGGTGCTCCGTCCCTGGCTCGGCCTCAGCGTGCTGATCGCGGTCGGGCTGCTGCTCGCCGTCTACGCGATCGCCTCGCTGACTGCGCCGGACCCGACCCGCTATCTGATCCCGGGCTTCCACGAGCCGGCGGACCTCATGGACTACGTCCACGTGCTCACCCGCAACGCGCTGGTGCTCGCCCTGCACGCGATGGCCTGCGTGGCCGGGTTCATGGCCGGCAGCTCGCTGCCGCTGTCCGCCTCGCACCGCAGCGGCGTCTCGCGCTGGGTGCACGAGAAGGCCGGTCCGCTGGCGATCACCTTCGTGGTGTGCGCCACCGCCTTCTCGCTCTCCACCCAGGCCTACGTGATCGGCGGCGGCGCCGCCTCGGTCGCCGCGCAGCTCGGCACCACGCCGGGGATGCTGCTGCTGGCGCTCATGCCGCACGCGCTGCCCGAGCTGATCGCGCTGTTCCTGCCGCTCGCCGCCTGGATCATGGCGAGCCGCAACGACGACTGGCAGGACCTCCTCGCCGCCACCTTCGTCACGGTGGCGATCGCCGTGCCGGTCCTGCTCGCGAGCGCCGCGGTCGAGACCTGGGTCTCGCCGCACCTGCTGCACGCGATCGGCTCGTAGGCTCCAGAACGACGACGGGGCGCCCGAAGGCGCCCCGCCCAATACCTACGACAATCCCCGCGCTAGCAGGGGACGGTCTTGTTGGCAGTGCTCTTCTCACCGCTCTCGGCGGTGAAGCCAACTTGAATCAGTCGCTTGTTGCGCTTGCCGCAGCCGATCGAGGAGTAAAGGCCGACGGTGCGCTGCTTGCCCTTGATCCTCACCTTCTTCTTGAGGAGCTTCACGTTGGACTGCGCGCGCACGACCGCGTTGTCGATGCCCCCGATCGGGTGAGTCAGGTTGTCGGGCACCGTGAAGTTGAGCGCGTCGGTGGGCTTGCCGCCCAGCTTCATGCGCTTGTACTTCGCGTTGATGGCGGTAGACGGGTCGATGGGGCAGTCGCCCACCTGGTCCCGGTCGAGCCGGATCGCGAGGCCGTTGCCGAGGTTGTACAGCCTGAGCTTTAGGTTGCAGGGTTGCTTCTGGGTTGTGTCAGCGGTCGCGCCGAATAGGTTCTCGACGACGCCCCCGCCCACGGCCGCCTTCTTGCAGGCCGCCTGGACAGCCGCCAGGCTCTTCTGGCTGGCCTGGGCGAACGTGCACTTCGGGAAGAACTTCGCGTACGAGATCAAGCCCTGAAACCGGATCGAGTAGACCTTGACCGGGCTGGGACGAGTGCCGTCGTCGGTGCCGACCGAGTAATCGAAGTTGACGCCCTTCGGCAGGGGCTTGGCGGGTGTACCGACGCCCTTGGGCTTCGTCGTGCCCGAATCGAGCGTGTAGGTGTTCGCTGCATACGCCACACTGGCGACCGCGAGGACCGCGCAGGCGGCGATCGCAGTCAAGGCGAGCTTTCGCATTCTCCCTCCTGGAGGTGAAACCGGGGTACTTAGTACGAGCAGGGGCTCTCGCGCGAGTCCGCGAGAAGAGCCACCCTATAACACGCCCCGCCGCCCGTGGTTGCGCTTTCATGTTCCGCGATGCGCCCGCCGCCCGACGCCGAGATCTACGCGCCCGAGTTCCCGCCGAAGATGGACTGGCTGAACGTGGCCTTCCTGCGGATGAACACGTTGATGGGCCGGGGCGCCGTGCTGATCGAGTTCTGGGACTTCGCGCGGGTCAACTCGCTGCGGACGATGCCCTACCTGAAGGCCTGGCACGAGCGCTACTCGGCCGCCGGCCTGCGGGTGATCGGGGTGCACTCGCCGGGCTACTCGTTCGGGCGCGACCACGACCTCGTGGCGCGCGCGGTCGACCGGCTCGAGGTCCACTACCCCGTGCTGCTGGACCCGCACCTCGAGGTCTGGCGCGAGTACGGGAACAAGGGCTGGCCGGGCCGCTACGTGTTCGACCGCGGCGGGCGCCTCGTCTTCCTCCACTACGGCGAGGGCGAGTACCTGGACACGGAGCTGGCGATCCAGGATTGCGTCGGCGAGCGGATGGAGCCGCTCGCCCCGCTCAGGCCCGAGGACGAACCCGGGGCGCTGCTCGAGCCCCAGACGGCCGACATCGCGCTGCCGGCCGACCGCGACCGGCTCGAGCTCGTGCGCGACTGGGACGAGGGCGAGGACTGGCTGGAGGCGGCCGACGCGGGCGCGGCGGCCAGCTTCGGCTTCCGGGCGGGCGCCGCGTACGCGGTGCTGTCGGGCGGCGGGACGGAGCCGGGGCTCTACGGGGCGGACGGGACGGTCGAGGCCGAGTCGCCCGGGCTCCGCCTCCACGGGATTCAGTTCACGCCGTTGCCGCCCTGAGCCGCCAGCGCTTTTCGGATTTCCTTAGGGAGCATGAAGCGCACGTCCTCCTGAACGACCTCGAACTCGGACACGTGCTCGGTTCCCCGTGACCGGAAGAACTCGACCAGGCTCTGCACCAACTCCTCGGGCGCGCTCGCGCCGGAGCTGATCCCCACCACGCGCTTGCCCTCCAGCCATTCGTCGCGGACCTGGGTCTCGTTGTCGATCAGGTGCGAGTCGGCGCCGTGGTCGCGTGCGACCTCCACCAGCCGGTTCGAGTTCGACGAGTTGCGCGACCCGATCACCAGCACCAGGTCGCACTCCCTCGCCATCTGGCGCACCGCCATCTGGCGGTTCGTCGTCGCGTAGCAGATGTCGTCCGACTTCGGACCGGTGATGTTCGGGAAGCGCTCCCGCAGCCGCCGGATGATCCGGTCGGTCTCGTCGACCGAGAGCGTCGTCTGAGTGAGGTAGGCCACGCGGTCCGGGTCCTCGAGCTCGAGCCGGTCCACGTCCTCCTCGGTCTCCACGAGCACGAAGTGGTCCGGGGCCTCGCCCATCGTGCCCTCGACCTCCTCGTGCCCCTCGTGCCCGATCAGCACGATGGTGTAGCCCTCGGCCGCGAACTTCTTCGCCTCCACGTGCACCTTCGTGACCAGCGGGCAGGTGGCGTCGATCGTCTTCAGGCTGCGGGCCCCGGCGTTCGAGTGGACGGCGGGCGACACGCCGTGCGCCGAGAAGATCACCGTCTCGCCCTGCGGGACCTCGGTCTCCTCTTCCACGAAGATCGCCCCGCGCTCGCGCAGCTGCTCGACCACGTGCTTGTTGTGGACGATCTCCTTGCGCACGTAGACCGGCGGGCCGTACAGCTCGAGCGCCCGCTCGACGGTCTGGACGGCGCGGTCGACCCCCGCGCAGTACCCGCGCGGGGCCGCCAGCAGCAGCTTCTCGGGGAAGGCGGCCATGCTCGATCAGAGGCTAGCGAGCAGCCGGAGCACGGTCTCTCCGACGGCGTCGACGCTGCGCTCGGAAACCGCCGAGAGGTCGTCGCAGGTGCGGTGGAAGCAGGGGAAATCGAAGTCGATCAGGTCGATCGCGGGCACGCCCTGCCGCAGGAAGGGAACGTGATCGTCCAGGATCGATCCGTGCGTGGCATCCGGGAACGTCCTCCCCGCCCCGACCTGGCGGGCGGCCCGCCGCAGCCGCTCCCAGAGCTCCTCGTTCGAGGAGCCCTCACGCGGGATGCGCAGCCGCCGGTCCCCGACGAAGTCGAGCAGCACCATCGCGCGCGCATCGCGGTAGCGGCGTGCCGCCACCTTGCTGCCGCGCAAGCCGTCGGCGAGGAAGTCGTCGGAGCCGCGCGGGCTCTCCTCGCCGTCGAAGAGGATGAAGTGGATCGTGTGGCGCGGGCGCCGGATCGTGCGGGCGAGCTCGATCACGATAGCCGTGCCCGAGGCGCCGTCGTTGGCGCCGACGAACCCGGGGAAGTCCTTGGTGTCGTAGTGGGCGCCGACCACGACGTAGCCCGGCTCGCGCCCTCGAACGGTCCCGACGACGTTGCGCAGCCCGCCCGGCACCGGCTCGAAGCGGCCGCGCGGGAGCAGGCGGCGCAGCCGCCGCG
>JBOGXT010000106.1:0-3368 GCA_050694635.1 Thermoleophilaceae bacterium | reverse complement strand
CGGGGTGGGCACGTCGCGGGTCACCGACCAGGAGGTCGGCGACGTAGCCCGCAGTGAGCGCAGGGGCCGTCATGCCGCCGCCTCGACCACCGCGGCATTGGCCCGCGTGAGCGTCCAGCCGCCGTCCGTCCCGTGCAGCTCGGTCACCGCAAGCGGCCGGACGTCGACGCGCCAGAACGCGGCGGCCGGGGCACCGAGCGCGTTTACGACCGCCGCCTTGACGACCCCACCGTGGGTCACAGCAATCGCACGTCCGTCGAGGCCGCGCTGGGCATCGAGCCACCCTCCGACTCGCTCGAGAAGCTCAGCCAGGCTCTCCCCACCGTGCGGGCGCGCGCTCGGGTCCAGCATCCATCGCCGGGCGTCATCGGGGTGCTCCTCGTTAACCTCAGCGAGCGTGCGCCCCGCCCAGCAGCCGAAGTCGCACTCGCGCAGCGCGGCCACCGGCGCGGGATCGAGCCCCAGCGCCCGGGCTGTCTCGCAGGCACGCACCGCCGGGCTGCACAGCGCCTCGCCGCGACCGAGCCGACCTGCGAGTCCCGCGACGGCCCAGCGGCCGCCCGCGTCAAGCGGCTCGTCGAGCGGGAACGCCGTCTGGCGCACGGCGTCCGTGCTCGCGTGGCGGATCAGCAGTAGCCGGCGCAAGCTCAGGTCCGCACGGGACGGCCACTGGCTCGGTGCGACGCGATCCCGAAGCCGATGCCCAGCACAGCCCACAGCACCGCCTGCGTGCCGAGCGAGCTGAGGCGAAACTCCCAGATCAGCGGTGCCGGGAAGTCCGGCGGGACCTCTTGGACACCCGGAAGCGCGAGCGCGAGTCCGCCGGCGAGGACGGTGAACGTCGCGGCGCCGAGCACGGGTCGAACCCAGGGCTGCGCCTCGTCGCGAATCGACCAGACGACCCGCGCCGCCGCCAGCAGGGCAAGCAGCGAGCCGGCGAGGAGGATCAGGTAGTACTCGGTCCGATCTCCGATCGTCTCCGGGTTCCCGACCGCGGGCGGGTTCGGCGGATACTTGATGAACGGAACGAGCGCGAAGGCGACGAACAGGGCCGCGGCCAAGCGGGTCGAGAGCTGCCAATCGGTCCGCTCGGCGCCCCGTCCCCGGAGCAAGGCGAACCCGACGGCGGACAGGCCGCCGACCGCGATCCCGTAGAGGGCGGTCGCCAGGAACAGCCCACCGCGCTGCTCATCCCGGTTGACGACCCAATCGGAGATGTGTCCGACGGGCGGCGAGAACGCGAGGCTGGCGTGCGCCGAGGACGCCTCCTCGATCTCGATCGCGTCCTGAACGCGTGGCTCACCGAAGACGAACGCGAACGCACCGGCCAGCAGCCCCGCGACCACACCCACGACGAGGCCCCTGCGGACGAGGGTCCAGACCATGACGAACCTCCGTCTCGGATCAGTGACAGGGGACGCCGAGCAGGTGGCGTCCGTCGTGCATCAGCTCGTGAAGGAAGCTCCCGGTCTGGGAGATCACGCCCTGGTCGAACTGGATCAGGTAGATCCCCAGCAGCAGGAGCGCGGCGAGCAGCAGGGCAGGCCGCAACTCCTCCAGCGGAATGGCCTGGGTGGCGGTGTGGTCCATGTGCGCCTCCTCGGGATCTGCGTCCCGTCCTCGAAGGTGTCGCGGCGGACGAGTGTCCTGACTCCCGGTTCCCGGCTCGCCCCGCCTTCCCGCCCAATCAGGGCCGTGGCTATAAGGGGTTCGCTCCCCGGTCACAGTGGCGCGACCGTGCCGGATTTCCACCGGCTTCCTCGCGCCGCCGCGCTCGACGGCCGCCACCCTATCGCGCGAAGTTATCCCTACTCGCGATAAGCGCCCGAATCATTCGGGATCGGGACCGAGGATCGCGCTTTTTGCGCAATCTTTCGCTCCGGACCCAGTGACTGCGACTATCACGGCGCGACCCGGAAACGGCGAAGTAGCAAGGGCCGCGCGGCCCCGCCTGCGAGTCCGGGCTGTAGAAATTGGGCCCTCGGGAGACCGCCATATCGCCTCCATCGCTAGCGGAAAGACGAAAAAAACGGCTGATTTGCAGCCTGTTTAGTCGGGGCGACTGGATTTGAACCAGCGACCTTCCGGCCCCCAGCCGGATGCGCTACTAGGGTGAAGGCATGGCGTGCAGTTGGGTTTTCTCATTCCCATGCGGTTTGAGGCCGGCTGAGTTGGTCTGAGTTTCGTGCAGATTGGGCCCTCGAATGGGCCCCTCGCTGCGGCCCCCGGAAGGTGTCCCTCGTCGTCGTACACGCCGGGCGTCGCCTTCACGCGAAGGGAGCAGCGCGCCAAGCGAGTTGGCCCGTGCGGCTAGATCGGTCAGGATGTGCGCGTGTGCCCGACCGGAGGACGTGCTGACGCAGGCCTTCGCAAGACGATCCCGGCGCTTCCCGTGCGTGACGTTCCTGCTGCCGTGGCGTACTACCGCGAACATTTCGGTTTCGCGGCGCCACATCTGACAGCGGACTACGCCGTGCTCGGGCGCGACGACGCGGTGCTCCACCTATGGGGGGCAACAGACGTCGAGTGGCATTCGCGCGAGAACCTGACTAGCCAACCGATCTGCTCAGGCGCTGAGTCGTTCTTGGCCGGCACGGCCAGCTGTCGGATCGAGGTAGCCGATGTAGACGCCTTGTTCGACGAGCTCCACCGCGAGGACGTGCCGCATGACGTCTCGCGCGACGGCGTGGGCCGCACGGACTTCGGGACTCGCGAGTTCGCCACCGTCGACCTCGATGGCAATCTGCTGACGTTCTTTCGCTGGGAGAAGGGTTAGCCGGTAGCCCGGGCGATCCTGCCATTTGGGAAACGCCGCGGGCTTCCGCTGAGCGCGACGAGGAGGAGCGAGGAGTCCCGCTCCTGGTTTGAAGGAGGAGCCGCTGCCAACGGGACGATGAACGAACGGTGTCGTGGCTCTCCTCACGCGTAAGCCGGTGAAGGAGTTTGGCGAGTACGCCACCGTGCTCCCCTCCCCCGCTCCGTCGTCTATGGGTCGGAGGCGTCGGCGCCAGCGGCGGCGGATGCCGTCGTGCCACGTAGCGTGCGGCGCGCGGATTCTGCCCGGTGGTGAGCGTGGACTGATCTCGCTCTCATCCGTCTAGGGGACGAGATGGAAGCGACGATCCTCCTAGCGCGCGGCGGGGACGCGGCGCGCGACACGCAGCTGATCCACCTACCGATGACTGAGCTCGGGGCAATCCTCGCCGGCGCTGCCGCGACAGTTGGCCTCCTGGTGGTCGTCGGCCGCTGGCCGTGGCCGGAGCGGACCCACGGCCCCTGGGTCCGCTGGAGCTGGGCTCCGGTCGTTGCCCTCGGCGCAGCGACGACCGCCGCCGTGCTGGTGTCGGCCGGCCTGACGGTGACAGGCC
>JBOGXT010000105.1:0-5810 GCA_050694635.1 Thermoleophilaceae bacterium | reverse complement strand
GGCGAGTTCGAGCTCAAGGGCCTTGAGGGGCGTCAGCGCCTGTTCCGGGTCGCCTGGTCCCCGCCCGACCAAGAGACCCGGCAGCTCGTCGAGTCCCAGGCCGCCCCCGGCGAGCGATAGATCGCCGCGAGCCACCATGCCGAACGCAAAGTCCGTCCGCCATCCCATCTTCGCGCGCTTCTTCGACCGGCTCAGCCGCTTGATGGAGCGCGAGATCGGACAGCACCGCCAAGAACTGCTCGCCGGCCTCTCCGGCCGAGTGGTGGAGATCGGCGCAGGCAACGGCATGAACTTCCAGCACTACCCCCACACCGTCGAAGAGGTCGTCGCGCTCGAGCCCGAGACCTTCCTGCGCCACAAGGCCGACCAGGCCGCGCGCGACGCGCCGGTCCAGATCAGCCTGCGCGACGGCCTGGCCGACCCCCTTCCCCTCGAGAGTGACAGCTTCGACGGCGCGGTCGCCAGCCTCGTGCTCTGCACCGTGCCCGACCCGCGCCGGGCGCTCGGCGAGCTGCGCCGCGTTCTCAAACCAGGCGGCGAGCTGCGTTTCCTCGAACACGTGCGGTCCGACCGCCCCCGCAAGGCAAGCATCCAGGAGCGCCTCGACCGCTCCGGCATCTGGCCACGGGTGGGCGGCGGCTGCCACTGCGCACGCGACACGCTCGCAGCGATCGAAGCAGCCGGCTTCCACATCGATCAAGTCCAGAGCCTCGACTTCGGACCGTCTTGGGTGGTCACCAACCCGCACGTCCTCGGTATCGCGCGCCCCAGCGTGAGTTGACACGCTGGCGTGACGCGGAACCTGGCCCAGCTGGGTTCGATGGTCGCCAGGGTGTCGATGCCCAAGCTTCTGGCACTCTCGCCCGGCGCCAGGTCACCGGGCACGCGGCTGAGCTCTCCGCTGAGATCGAGTCCTGGGCCCAGGCACCGTCGATCAGGTGGCCGTAGGTGTCGAGGGTGACCCGGCCGAGTGGTGGCCCATCCAGCGTTGGAGGCGTATCGGGCCGGCACCGGCTTCCGGGCGCACCGGCCCTCCTCGCGGCCCTCTGAACAGGACGTCCTCCGCACCTGCCCGTTAGGTCGCAAGCAGCCGCCGATACTCCTCCCGCGTGCGCTCAGAGGCAGTGTCGTGCCCGCTGCCGGCGTAGCGGTTGCACCACGCGAGCGCGCACGCGTGCAGAGTCGGCCCGCGGCGACGCTCCGCTTCCTCCGCCGTGCGGCGCAGCTTGAGCTCGCGCGCCTGGGCGAGCGTTCCCGCGGCCTCCTTGCGCTGCCGTCCGTCAGCACGGCAAACGACGACGTAGCGCGAGCCGCGGCGATACACCCCGGGCCATGAGGTGCGCTCGAGCACCTCCTGGCAGCGCTCCGGATGTTGCCGTGTTGCCGGCGCTGTTGCCACCCAGGCGGATTCGACGGGCCGGGCGGAAGGCCTCTGAAATCCGCTGTGCAGAGCCGAATGTGACCGGAGAGACTGAACGCGCCCGACAGGATTCGAACCTGTGGCCTTCGGTTCCGTAGACCGACGCTCTATCCAGCTGAGCTACGGGCGCTCGGTGGACAAGGGTAGCGCCAGTGGGCGGGGCCTCGGTGGGTGCTCACTGTGTGGGGAGAGTGACGTCACAGCTCGTGGATGTCCTCCGTGATGGCGCGGAGGGTGGCCGCCGCCGTCCGGCGTTGGGCCTCCGTCAGCCCGTCGAAGATCGCTCGCTGGCGGGCTCGCACCCAGTCGGTCTTCTCCGCCAGCACCTTGCTGCCCTCCGATGTGAGGGCGACCGTCACGTGGCGTCCGTCCCCGCCGGCGTTTTGCGTCCGCTCCACGAATCCCCGTTCCTGCAGCGCGCGCAGCGCTCGCGTTGCCGTCGGTGCGGCCACGTCCGCCGCGGCGGCCACCTCGGTCACCGTCGCAGGCCCCTCGCCGAGCGCCGACAGCATGTTGAACTGCGACAGCGTCAGCTCCGTCTCGCCGCCCGGCACTCCGCGGCCCGTCGCCCGCAGCACCGCGCGGAACAGCTCGTCCAGCGCAGCCCCGAACTCCGCCTGGCGTTGCTCCTTCCTGGGACTTGACACGGCCAACCGCCGAACTTAGCGTGCTAAGCGGCTTGCTAGACTAGTTAGCACGCTAACGACTGGGGAGCGGCAAGTGTTCCACCGGATACTGGTCGGAGTCGACGACAGCCCCGCCGCCGGGCGCGCCCTGGAGCGCGCGATCGAGCTGGCGGCGGACGGGCACGGTCGCCTCGGGCTGCTCACAAGCGCACCGCAGCCACCGGTCATCATCGCCACCAGCCCGATCGTCCCGCCCGCCAGCCGCTCGCAGCTGGACGAGGAGATGGTCGACTGGGCACAGGAGTGCGTGGAGGCCGCCACGGAACTGGTGCCCGCCGAGATCCCGGTGACGAAGCTCGTCACCCACGGCGACCCCGCCGCCGCCCTTCGCCGGGAGGCGGAGAAGGGTTGTTGGGACCTGGTCGTGGTGGGGCAGTCGCCGCGGCGCTTCCGGCTGCGCGGACCCGTGGGCGCGCGACTCGACCGGCACGGGACGCCGGTGCTCGTCGTCCACGACGAGCCGCCCGCGCCCGACCCGGATCGCCGGCCCGCCCTCCGCCGGAAGTCACGCCGGGCCGCCGCACCCATCCCGGCGAAGGGCGTGTGAGCCCGCCGCGTCGCGTACCGCAGTTCGGCCTCTTCCTCATCCCTGACGCCGCCTCCCACCCCGACCTCCTTCGCCAGGTCGAGGCCGCCGAGCGCGGCGGTCTCGACCTGATCGGCATCCAGGACCATCCCTACCAGCGCCGCTTCCTCGACACCTTCGCCCTGATCGCCGACCTGCTCGCCAGAACCGAGCGCCTGCGCATCTTCCCCGACGTGGCGAACCTGCCGCTGAGGCATCCGGCGACGCTCGCCAAGCACGCCGCCTCGCTCGACGTGATGAGCGGCGGCCGCTTCGAGCTCGGCCTGGGCGCCGGCGCGTTCTGGGACGCCGTCGTCGCCATGGGCGGCCCGCGGCGCACGCCGGGCGAGTCGGTCGACGCCCTCGAAGAGGCCATCGAGATCATCCGGCGCTCCTGGAGCGGCGAGCGGTCGGTCAGCTTCGACGGCCGTCACTACTCGGTGGCGGGCTTTCACCCTGGCCCGCCGCCGGCGCACGAGATCGGCATCTGGATCGGCGCCTACAAGCCGAGGATGCTCGACCTGACCGGGCGGCTCGCCGACGGCTGGCTCCCGTCGTACGGCGGGGCGCCGCCGGAGGCGATCCCCGATATGCGACAGCGGGTCGAGGAGGGAGGCGCGCGGGCCGGCCGTGACCCGGCGGCCATCCGGCGCCTCTACAACGTGAGCGGGACGATCGTCGACGGCCCGGTGCGCGAGCGCCTCCAGGGGCCGCCAGACCACTGGATCGAAACGCTCACCGGCCTGGTAGTCGAGCTCGGCTTCGACAGCTTCATCTTTCGCCCGCGAACGACGTGCTCGGCCAGGTCGAGCGCTTCGCGCAGGAGGTCGCTCCGGCCGTGCGCGAGGCGGTGGCCGCCGCCTAGGGCACAGCGTCCTCGAAGCGGACGTCCCGCGCCGTCGCGTCGAAGGCGGCGAACTCGATCATCCGCTCGGCCTCGGCGGCGACCTCCTCGCGCTCGCCACCCGCGAGCTCCCGGAACGGCCGTATGCCGAGCGTCGCGCGGCGCTTGCCCTCGCGCTCGATCCACCATGTCCCGCGCAGCATCCCGTCGACCAGGAGGTTGTTGACGAAGCGGCCGGGGGCGAGCATCTCCTTCCAGGGGAAGTCCTCGGGGATGACCCGGCGGCGGTCGGCGTGCCCGAGCAGGGCGTTGTCGAACTCGCCCAGGAAGCGGACCGGTGCCGAAAGGCCGGGGTCGGGCCGCGGCGCGTCGGGCAGGTCGAAGAGCTCCCGGCCGGCGTCGTCCCGGAACGTGAGGAGCCGCGGCCGCAGCCGCTCGAACGCCTCCCCCAGCTTGGTCAGCCCCGACCAGTTCTGCATGTCCATCACGGACGCCGGGCCGAAGCCGGCCAGGTAGCGCAGGACGACGTCGTCGATCGCCGGCTCGGCCTCGAGCCCGCGGCCGATCCACGACTCGATCGCCGCGTACTTCGCCTGCCCGCTCTTTCCCCACACGCCGCGCGGCGGCACCTGCACGAGCGGGACGTGGACGCGGGTGGCGTTGCCGATCGCCTCCACGTCCTCGCCGATGCCGCGCTCCACCAGCCGCCGGCCGAGCTCGCGTGCGGTCAGCGGCTCGCTGTCGAGCAGCTCGCGCACGGCGCTCTCGAGCTCCACGAGGTCGGCGCCTCCCATCCGCCGCCCGAAGGCGCCGTTGTGGGTCCGCTCGATGGCCACCTGCATCAGCGGCCGCAGCAGCAGCGCGTCGCGGACGGTGACCAGGTGCACCGTCCCGCGCATCAGCGTGAGGCGCACCGCCTCGCGGTCGGTCAGCATCCGCCCCAGCTCGTGCGGGTCGAAGCCCTCGAGCCGTGACCACAGGCCGTAGTAGGGCGGCATCGAGGCCTGGGCCTGGAGCCCGACGAGCCGCTCGACGGCCTGCGGCACCGGCAGGTCGGCGCGGCGCAGCAGCAGCTGGCGCTCGAGCAGCGCGCGGTTGAGCGCCCGCGGACCAAGGACCTCGACGTCTCTTTCGGCCATGCTCGGCATCATGCCGGGCAGTGGTCGACTTCGAGGTCAAGCCGATCGGGAAGGTCGAGTCCGCCCTGACCGAGCCGGCCTCGGCGCCCAAGCAGGGCAACGAGGGGGCACCCGACGCCTGGCTTGTGTTCGAGCCGGCCGTGCTCGAGGCCCTGGACGGCATCCAGCCGGGCGCGCGGGTCATCGTGCTCACGTGGCTCGGCCGCGCCCGGCGGGACCTGCTGCGGGTGCATCCGCGCGACGATCCCGCCAACCCGATGCAGGGCGTCTTCAACACCCGCTCGGCTGACCGGCCGAACCCGATCGGACTGCACGAGGTCGAGGTGCTGTCGGTCGAGGGCGGGCGGGTCCACGTGCGCCCGCTGGAGGCGGTCGACGGGACGCCGATCCTCGATCTGAAGCCCGTGCTGAACCGCCCCTGACGAACGGAGAGGGAGGGATTCGAACCCTCGAGAGAGCTTTCCGCCCCCTACTCGCTTAGCAGGCGAGTGCCTTCAGCCACTCGGCCACCTCTCCGCGAGAGGTTCGATGGTAGCCGTGACCGACCGGGCTCGGCGCGCGCTTAGATCAGGACGCCCTCCAGGCGCAGCAGGTACTCCTTGCGCTCGAGCCCGCCCGTGTAGCCCCCGATCGCCCCGCCGGTTCGCAGCACGCGGTGGCACGGCACCACCACTGGCAGCGGGTTCGCGCCGAGCGCGTTGCCGGCGGCGCGCACCGCACGCGGGCTGCCGGCGTGGCTTGCCACCTCGGCGTAGGTGCTGGTGGAGCCGAAGGCGATCCTGGCGGTCGCCTGCAGGACCTTGCTCGTGAACCCGCGCGTGAGCGCCCAGTCGATCGGCAGGTCGAAGTCGGTGCGGTGCCCCTCGAAGTACTCGTCGAGCTCGCGCCGGGCCGGGTCCAGGCGCGCGGGCGCCTCGAGCACTCGCGGCGAGACCTTGCGGGCGAGCTCCTCGAGCACGTGGGCGTCGGACTGAGACCCGGTGTACGCCACCCGCACCAGTCCGCGCGGCGTGGCCGCGACCACGAGCGGGCCGAGCGGCGAGTCGACCGTCGCGTAGGCCACGTCCAGCAGCTCCTCGGCGGCGGCACGCTCGGCGAACAGCCGGTCGAGCTCCGGCGACGCGGAGTCGGGCAGCGAGGCGGCGCTGCTGCGCAG
>JBOGXT010000104.1:0-12983 GCA_050694635.1 Thermoleophilaceae bacterium | reverse complement strand
CTCCTCGACCCGGCGCGCCGCCGCCTGCGCCGCCCGCGGCCCCGGCTTGGCCCGGTAGGCCCGCTGCCACGACTCAAAGCGCGCGTCGCGCGTACCCGCGGCGAAGGGCCAGTAGTCGCGCGCGGAGACCAGATGGATGGTCGAGCGCATCAGGGTGGCCTGGATCACCGAGCGGCGCTCGAGCGCGCGGGTGATCGCGGCGCGCTCGAGGCCCTCCAGCCGCGACCAAAGGCCGATGTACATCGAGGGCGCGTACTGCGCCTGGATTCCGGCGATCCGCTCGAGCGCCCGCGGCAGCGACTCGCGCCGGCGCGCCAGCAGGAACTGCCGCTCGAGCAGCGCCCGGTTCAACTCGCGCTGGGTGAGGACTCGCTCGGCGCCGATCGCCACGCCGCGCGACGCTAGCGCCTTCGGCAGCTGGGCTGGTATCTCTCTGGGTGATGAGGATCCTCGTCACAGGCAGCTCGGGGCACCTCGGCGAGGGCCTGGTTCGCACGCTCGGCGCGGATGGGGTCGACGTCGTCGGGCTCGACGTCCTCGACTCACCGCACACGAGCGTCGTGGGGTCGATCGCCGACCGGGCGTGCGTGCGCCGCTGCTTGGACGGCGTGGAGGCGGTCCTCCACGCGGGCACCCTCCACAAGCCGCACGTCGGCTCCCACGGCCGGCAGGACTTCGTCGACGCGAACGTGACCGGCACGCTCAACCTGCTCGAGGAGGCCGTTGCGGCGGGGGTCGGCAGCTTCGTATTCACCAGCACGACCAGCGCGTTCGGGCGGGCGCTCACCCCGGGAGCCGGCGAGCCGGCTGCGTGGATCGACGAGGACGTGCCGCCGGTCCCGCGGAACATCTACGGCGCGACCAAGACGGCGGCGGAGGACCTCTGCGAGCTCGTGCACCGGGACCACGGCATGCCGTGCCTGATCCTGCGCACCTCGCGGTTCTTCCCCGAGAGCGACGACCGCGACGAGGTCCGGAACGCCTACCACGACGCGAACGTCAAGGTGAACGAGCTCCTGTACCGCAGGGTCGACCTGGAGGACGTGGTGAGCGCGCACCGGCTTGCGCTGGAGCGCGCCGCGGGGATCGGCTTCGGGAGGTATGTGATCAGCGCGACCACGCCCTTCACGCGCGGCGACCTGGCGGAGCTGCGCACGGACGCGCCGGCGGTGGTGCGCCGGCTCTTCCCGGACCAAGAGGAGATCTACTCGCGGCGCGGCTGGACGATGTTCCCGGGCATCGACCGCGTGTACGACAACGCGCGGGCGCGCACCGAGCTCGGGTGGTCCCCGCGCTACGACTTCCGCCACGCCCTCGACCTCGTCGCGGCCGGCGAGGAGCCGCGCAGCCGCCTGGCCGCCGAGGTGGGCGCGAAGGGCTACCACACGGTCCCGACCGGCGTGTACACCGTTCGGTGACAGCATGGCCTTCGTCCCTCCAGCCCGCCACCTGCCGCGACCCCTCGGGCAACCACCTCCGGCTCACGCAGGTGCGGGAGTGGGCTACGAGCGCTGCACCAGGCCGATGACGTGACCCTCGGGATCGGCGAACTGGCCCAGCGTCAGGTCGATCCCGGGGACCTCGTCGGGCCCGAATACCTTGCTGCCGCCAAGCTCCTCCGCCTTCGCGAGCGCGGCGCCCACGTCGGGGACCTCTACGTAGAACGTGACGTGGCCCTCGTAGTCGTCGGGGCCTTGCCGACGCCGCCACCGATGCCCGCGCCCTCCGCGTTCGTGTTGCCCTCGCGCGGCACCGTGCCGTAGTCCATCGGGTTGTCCGCGTCGATCTCCCAGCCGAAGAGCTCCGAGTAGTAGCTCCGCAGCTTCTCGCTGTCCTTCCCGATCACCTCGAAGTGAACGACCGGCTGTCCCATCACGTGTCTCCTTTCAAGCGCTCGGCGATCCGATCGAAGAAGGTACCCCACCCCTCCTTCGCGCGTTCGTACTGCTCGGGCAGCATGGACCCGCGCTGCTGGAAGAGCATCTCGGTACGGCCGTCGCCGAGGTCCGTGAGCTCGACGGTGACGAGCTCGTAGGCGTCGCCGGGGCGGTCGGAAACCGTGAACACGAGGCGCTCGGGCTCGGCCACCTCGCGGTACTCGCCCCACCAGTGGATCTCGCGGCGGCCGGGGTCGGCGAACATCGTTAGCCGCCACTCGCCGCCCGGCGTCACGTCCATCGCGACGGTGGACAGCGGCACCTCGGACTGAGGGCCGCCGAACCAGTCGGCGAAGCGCTCGGGCTCCGTCCACTCCTTCCAGACGCGCTCGCGCGGCGCGTCGAAGACCCGCTTGACGGTGATCCCGTACTGCTCAGCCATCCCGCGCGTCAGTCTCGCCGTCCAGCAGTCGCTCGTCCAGACGGTCGAAGCTCACCTCCCAGAAGCGGCGGTACTCGAGCAGCCACTCGACCGCCTCCTGCAGCGGCTCCCCGCGCAGCCGCGAGGGCCTCAGCTGGGCGGTGCGGCCGCGCTCGATCAGGCCGGCGCGCTCGAGCACGTGGAGGTGCTGCGAGACCGCCTGGCCGGTGATCGGAAACCGCTCGGCCAGCTCGTTGACCGTAGCCTCCCCCTCTGAGAGACGAGCGAGGATCGCGCGGCGGGTCGGGTGAGCCAGGGCGGCGAAGGTTGAGCTGAGGTGATCGGCGGACATTCAAGCTATGCCTTGGACAAGCAACTACTTGGATATAGTAGCCCGCCGATCACTCGCCAGACTCGAAAGGAGAGCCGGAATGGGAAGGATCGTCGTAACCGAGTTCGTCTCGCTGGACGGCGTCATGGAGGACCCGGGCGGGGCGGAGGACTTCAAATACGGAGGCTGGAGCTTCGAGTTCTCACGCGGCGAGGAGGGCGACAAGTTCAAGCTCGACGAGGCACTGGAGGCGGACGCCCTCCTGCTGGGACGGGTGACCTACGAGGGCTTCGCCGACGCCTGGCCGTCGAGGGAGGGCGAGTTCGCGGACAAGTTCAACAGCATGCCCAAGTACGTCGTGTCGTCGACGCTCGGCGACCCCGAGTGGAGCAACTCCACGTTGCTCGAGGGCGACCTGGGCGACGCGGTCGCCGATCTAAAGCAGCGCCACGACGGTGACGTCGTGGTCCACGGCAGCGCCCAGCTCGCTCAGGAGCTGCTCGAGCGAAACCTCGTGGACGAGCTGCGGCTGATGGTGTTCCCGGTCGTGCTGGGCGCCGGCAAGCGCTTCTTCGGCGACACGAGCGAGAAGAAGCCGCTGCGGCTGGTCGACTCCAAGACGGTCGGCGAGGGCGTCACGATCCTGACCTACAGGCCGGCCTGAGCGGCCCCGTCGGGTCAGCGCGCCGGCCGGCTGAGCCGCGCCTGGAAGGCCTCCTCGAACTGGCGGCTCCACGGGAAGCGGTCCCGCACTCCCTCGGAGGAGGCGACCTTGATCGCCGGCTCGTGGAAGCCGAGCTGCCAGACCGCCTCGTCGTACGGATACGGCGCTGTCTCGAGGTGGCGTGCCAGCTCCACGTGGAAGTCCGGGTCGATGCGCGTGAGCAACGCGTCGTAGGGGAGGTGCTGCTCCCAGGGCGACAGCCGGATCGTGCGCTCGACCCGTTCGCCGCGCCGCGAGACCCACCAGGCCCTCGAGACGCACACGGCGGGCCCCACGCTCAGGATGGCGAACACCAGGAGGTACGTTCCGGCGGCGTCGGGGGTGAAGGCGAACACGACGGCGCCGGCCAGCGTCAGCACGGCCGATGCGCCCGCCAGCACGCGGACCAACGTCAGCAGGCGTGTGACCATGCGGTGCGGGTCGGGCCGCGCCAGCACGGCGATCATCGCCGCCGCGAGCGAGATCAGCAGCGAGGGGGCGGTCTCGCCGGACGGCGGCCCGGCCAGCCACGCCACCCACAGGATCGCCGACGCCAGCCACAGCGAGATCACCGCGGTCGTCAGCCAGCCCGAGGGGCGCGCCTGGAGCTTCACCTGTGCGCGCGACAGTGAGCCGACCGGGACGTCGACGATGTGGAGGTCGACGGTCGGATAGACGTCGCCGATGTAGTCGAAGGACGGCCGGCGCCGGCGCCGGCTCCGCCGGCCGTTCCCGGGACCCCCGGCGACCTCCCTCCACGCGGCGAGGTCCTCCTCCGGATCGTCGCTGGGCGACAGGTAGAGGTTCGGGAGGCCGGCCAGCAGGCTCGCCTCCACGATCGAGACCCCTCCCGCGCGTCGTTCATGTCGCGGTAGGCCGCGTTCAGCTCGTTCTGGTCGCCGACCACCACGCCGTCGAGGAACCGCGCCACCGGGTCCGGCAGCCGCGCCGAGCCGGTCGTCTCCCACTCCGTGCCGGCCAGCGCTGCGGCCGCCCACGCGCGCACGGCGCCGAGCGTCAGCGCCTGCGTCTCGCGCAGGCCGAGCAGCGGCATCGGACGCCCGTCTTCGTCGCGCAGGTCGAACTTGATCAGGCTCTTGCGGCGCAGCACGGCCAGCGGAAGGACGCGCAGATCGCGGTCGCCCCTGCGGAGCCTTACCGCCCCCTCGCCGGGGCTCGTGTAGTCCACGCTCATGCGCCGCCGCACCGTGCGCTCGTCGAGGAACTCGATCCGCTCGACTCGACGGACAACCCACTCGGCGCTGCGCATGAAGAGCCGGAGCATGGCGATCCCGCAGTCCCGGCAGTCGGCGAGCAGGTTCCAGTCCGCTTCGCAGGTGGGCCACGGGTGCGTCGGATGCTCACGCCCGCCGTGGCCGCGCGCGGCCGGCCGGAGCGTGTGGGCCATGAGCCGAGTCTGGCTCGCGCGGAGCCCGCCTGTCAAGGGCTGCTGAGGGGGAGCTAGTCGACCAGCGAGCCGATCGCCGCCAGCGCCTTCTGGGCGTTCAGGCGACCGTCGTAGGCCACCTTGCCATCGAGCGCGGGCGGCTTGTCCACCTTGTGGCGGATCGCGTAGCGCAGGTCCCCGTAGGTGGCGCCGGACTCCTGCTTGCGCAGCAGCGCCGCCACGCCGGCGGTGTACGGGGCGGCCATCGACGTGCCCGACAGCACCTTGTAGCCGCCGCCCAGGTAGGTCGAGAAGATGCTGTCTCCCGGGGCGGCCACGTCGACGTCGGTCGAGCCGAAGTTGGAGAACGAGGCGAGCGTGTCGTCCGATGTGGAGGCGGCCACGGCCAGTATGTTCGAGTCGGTGAAGGAGGCCGGGTAGGACGGGGACTTGTCGATGTTCTCGCCGTCGTTGCCGGCGGCCACCACGAGCAGGGCGTTGTGCTCCTGCGCGTAGTCGACGGCGTCGTGCAGCGCGCTCGACATGGAGCTCGAGCCGAACGAGCAGTTGACGATCTTGATGCCCGCCTTCACGGCGTACTCGATCCCCGCGATCGCGGCGGAGGTCGAGCCCTTGCCGCGGGAGTTCATGAACTTCACCGCCACGAGCTTCGCCGACCAGCAGATCCCGGCGCTGCCGTTCGAGTTGTTGCCGCGGGCGCCCACGATCCCGGCCACGTGGGTGCCGTGCCCGTTGTCGTCCTGTCCCGAGCCCTTCCCGTCGATGGCGTTGTAGCCGTAGGTGTCGTCGACGTAGCCGTTCTTGTCGTCGTCCCTGCCGTTGTTCGGCTTGTCGGAGCTCTTGTAGACGTTCGACGCGAGGTCCGGATGATCGGTGTCGATCCCGGTGTCGAGGATCGCCACCTTGGCGCAGGTCGTGCGCGTGCCCCACACGGCGGGCGCGTCGATGTCGTGGTCGTCGGGCGACTCGACCAGGGCGTAGTCGAGCGTGTAGTAGGGGTCGTTCGGCGTCTTCTCGGCGGACGCGGACTGGATGAAGTCGGGCTCTGCGTAGGCGACACCGGACACGCGCCGGAGGCGCTTGCGAAGGATGTCCACGGCCTTGCCGGACCGCGGGCGAACGACGGCGAGCCGACCGCCCCGAATCGCCCCGAGGCGCCGCGCGACCCGTCCCTCCACCGCGGACAGGATGCGCTGCTGGCGCTCCTTCGAGACCCCCTTGTCGAAGCCCACCAGCAGCCGCCCGGACGCCGCCTCCGGGGCGGCCTGCGCCGGCGCCGCGCCCGCAAGCAGCCCAGCGGTGAGGACCACGACCGCCACGGCCTTCACGTCAGACCTTGGCCACGGCGTCGCGCGAGGCGAAGTACTCGTCGCCCTCGATGCTGATCTTCGGCAGCGCGCGGTCGACCGGGCGAGGCAGCCACCAGGCGGCCCTCCCGAACAGCGCCATGATCGCCGGCACGGCGAAACAGCGGACCACCGTCGCGTCGATCGCGATCGCCACCGCCAGGCCGACGCCGAACTGCTTGACGATCGCGTTGCCGTTGAGCACGAAGCTCGCGAACACGAAGACCATGATCAGCGCGGCCGAGGTGATGACCCGGCCGGTGGTGGCGAGTCCGTCCACCACCGCCTTGTGGGGATCGCCGTCCTCCTTGTAGTGCTCCTGGATCTGGGTGAGGAGGAAGACCTCGTAGTCCATCGAGAGCCCGAACAGGATCGCGAACATCAACAGGGGCACGTAGCTCGCGATCGGCACCGCGCCGTCGAGGCCGATAAGGGTCGCGCCGTGGCCCTCCTGGAAGACGAACGTGACGACCCCGTAGGCCGCCGCCACCGAGAGCAGGTTCGCCGCCGCGGCCTTGATCGGCACGAGGATCGAGCGGAAGGCGAGCAGCAGCACGATCCAGCTGAGCCCCACGACGATCGCGATCATCTGGGGCAGCTTGTCGGCGATGCGGTCGGCGAGGTCGATGTAGGCGGCGGTCTGGCCGCCGACGTTGGCCGTCAGGTCCGTGCCCTTCGTGGCCTTCGGGATCACGTCCGAGCGCAGCCGCTTGACGAGGTCCTCGGTCTTCGTGTCGCGAGGGGCGGTCTTCGGGATGGCCGTGAACACCGCCGCCGTGCCCGCCCGGTCGACGTTCGCGGGCGAGACGGTCTTGATGTCCGGGTCCTTACCGATCGCTTTCTCGAGGCTCGTGAGCCGTGGATCGGTCGCGGGCGACTCGAGCTGCTTCTTCTGCCGCGCGAGCTTCTGCTGGGCGGGCTTGGATTGCTGCTGTACCTGCTGCTTCGCCTGGGCCTCGGCCTGGTCGGGCGGAACTCCCTGGGCCTCGAGCTGCTCGGTGAGCTGCTGCTCCTGCGCCGCCGCCTGCTGCTTCTGCTGCTTCTGCTTCTGGTCTACCTGGTTGAGCTGCTTCTGGTCCGGCTTGGCCGGCTTGCCGAGCGTCACCCCCACGAGCAGCGGCCCGTTGGCCCCCGGGCCGAAGCCCTCCGAAATCAGGTCGTAGGCCTGCCGCGCGGTCGTGCTCTTGGGCAGCTCCCCGTTGTCCGACGAGCCCAGCTCGAGGTTCAGCACCGGCACGGCCAGGACGACGAGGATGGCGACGCTCGCCACCAGCGAGCGCCAGGGCCTGGCCACCACGCCGCGCGCCCAGCGTGCCCACCCGTGCGGCTGGTGGTCGTCGGGATGCGTGCGGCCGAGCTGGACGCGCATCGAGTTGATGCGCGGCCCCAGCGCGCCGAGCAGCGCCGGCAGGAGGGTGGTTGCGGCCAGCACTGCCACGATGACCGCGACCGCTGCGCTGTAGCCCATCGTGCCCACGAAGGGGATCGCGGAGGCGAGGAGTGACGCCAACGCGATCACCACGGTGCCGCCTGCGAAGAAGACGGCCCCGCCCGCCGTGGCCGTGGAGCGCGCGATCGACTCGCGTAGGTCCATCCCCGACTTCAGTTGCAGCTTGTGTCGGGTGACGATGAACAGGGCGTAGTCGATCCCGACGCCGAGGCCGATCATCGTCGCCAAGGTCGGCGCGACGCTCGGCACCTCCGCGATGTGGCCCAGGAACTTGATCAGCGCCAGCGAGATGACGAGCCCGAGCACCGCCGTGACGAGCGGCAGCATCATCGCGGTCGCGGTGCCGAAGGCGAACAGGAGGATGACGACGGCGGCCGTGAGGCCGACCGCCTCGCTGCTCTCGGTGTCGGCCTTGGAGACCGCCTGGCCGAGGTAGCCACCGGTGGCCACGGTCAGGCCGGCATCGGTGGCGGGACTCGTGGCGTCGATGATCGTCTCCGCGTCCTCCCGCGTCAGATCGCTCGGGCCCTCGGAGAGAGTCACCGAGATGTAGCCGATCCGCTTGTCCTTGCTGAGCGCCGCCGAGCCCTGCTTCGAGAGCGGGCTCACGGCCCGGATGACTCCGGGCTCGTTCTTCAGCGCCTTGACCGTCTTTCCGATCGCCTTGGAGTTGCGCGAGTCGGTGAGCTTGCCGTCGGTGCTCTGCAGCACGACCGGGTTGGTCCCGTAGGCCTGCTTCGGCAGCTTGTCCTGAAGCAGATCCTGGGCCTTGGTCGAGCCGGTGCCTGGAAGCGAGAGGTTGTCGCTGTTCTGCTCGCCCGCCGCCCGCGCTCCGAGCGACAGCGCAATCGCCGCGAGTATCCACGCTGCGATGACAGGCCAACGGTGTCGGCTGCAGAATCCGCCGATGCGGTAGAGCGGGCCAGTCATGCGTCCGTGCGGTTCGACCCTAACCCGCCGGTTGCATACGGTGCAAGCGGTCCGGTATAGGTCACGCGTGACCGGAGCGAGTCCGTTCCCCCCGATCCGCGACTACGCGTTCCTGTCCGACTGCGAGGCCTGCGCCCTGGTGGCACCGGGTGGCGGGGTGGAATGGCTGTGTCTTCCCCGGCCCGACTCGCCGAGCGTGTTCGGGGCGCTGCTCGACCGGTCGGCGGGCACGTTCGCGCTCGCCCCCGCCGGCACTGCCATTCCCAGTCACCGCCGCTACCTGCCGGGAAGCCTGGTGCTCGAGACCACCTGGCAGACCCCGACCGGCTGGCTGCTCGTGCACGACTGCCTGGTCATGCGGCGCCGGCAGGGAGGCAAGCGCTCGGAGCGCTACCGGCGCGCACCCGCTGACTTCACCGCCGAAGGCGTGCTGCTGCGCATCGCGACCTGCATCGACGGCGAGGTCGAGGTGGTGCTCGACTGCCTGCCGCAGTTCGACTACGGGCGCGAGGCGAGCTTCTGGAGCTACTCGGGCGAGGGCTACGACCAAGCGCGGGTGCAGTCGGCCGCGACCGAGGTCGACCTTCGGCTCACCACCAACCTGCAACTTGGCCTGACGGCAGCCCGGGCGTACGGGCACACGGCGCTGACCGAGGGCAACAGCGTGTTCGGCGCCCTCTCGTGGGGCGACGGGGGCCCCGCCTCGGTCGACGAGGCCTACGAGCGCGCCTGGGGGACCTCCGGATACTGGCGCGGGTGGCTCAAGGGCGGTTCGTTCCCGGACCACGAGTGGCGCTCGTACCTGGAGCGCAGCGCGCTGACGCTCAAGGGCCTCAGCTACGCGCCGACCGGGGCGATCCTCGCGGCGGCCACCACGTCGCTCCCGGAGACGCCGGGCGGCGAGCGCAACTGGGACTACCGGTTCACGTGGGTGCGGGACTCGGCCTTCATGCTCTGGGGTCTCCTGACGCTGGGCTTCGAGTGGGAGGCGTACGAGTTCTTCGCCTTCCTCGTCGAGACGGCCGGCCAGGGTCCGCTCCAGATCATGTACGGGATCGACGGCGAGCGGGAGCTCCACGAGCGGACGCTCGATCACCTGTCCGGCTACGACGGAGCGCGCCCCGTCCGGATCGGCAACGGGGCCTGGGACCAGCGCCAGCACGACGTGTGGGGGATGCTCGTCGACTCGGTCGCGATCCATTCCCGCCACCGCCTCGGGCGGCAGCTGCCCGCGGCGGGCTGGGAGCTCCTCGCCGGACTCGTCGAAGGCGCGGCGGCAAACTGGCGGGAGGCGGACCGCGGGATCTGGGAGGTGCGGGGCGATCCCAAGCACTTCACGGCCTCCAAGGTCCTGTGCTGGGTCGCCCTGGACCGGGGTGCCCGGATGGCCGAGGAGCGCGGCGACGCGGACCGTGCACGCGAGTGGCGGCGCGTGGCCGACGAGATCCAAGCGGAGGTCTGCGAGCGAGGCGTGGACGGCCGCGGCGTCTTCGTCCAGCACTACGAGACCGAAGCGCTCGACGCGTCGCTGCTCCTGATCCCGCTGATGGGCTTTCTCGGTCCGGAGGACGAGCGCGTGCGGGCGACGGTGCTGGCGATCGCGGACGATCTGACTCAGGACGGGCTCGTGCTCCGGTACCGCGTGCAGCACACCGACGACGGGCTGGAGGGCGAGGAGGGCACGTTCACGATCTGCTCGTTCTGGCTCGTCTCGGCGCTGACGCGGATCGGCGAGGTCGAGCGGGCCCGCGCCCTGTGCGAGAAGCTGCTTGCCTTCGCCAGTCCGCTGGGGCTCTACGCCGAGGAGATCGACGCGAGGAGCGGGCGCCACCTGGGGAACTTCCCGCAGGCCTTCACGCACCTCGCGCTGATCAACGCCGTGATGGGTGTGATCGAGGCGGAGCGAACTCGAGAGTGAGCTCCTGACCATGGAGTTTCCGCACTTCGTCCAGCACCTCCCGCACGAAGGGGTGCCGCCCCACGAGCGGCGTCAGCGGGGACTGCTCGTCGTCTGCGGCGCGATGTTCATCAGCGCGGTCGACATGACGATCGTTAACGTCGCGTTGCCGGACATATCCGAGGACTTGAACGCGGGCGTCGGGGAGCTGCAATGGGTGCTCGACGGCTTCCTCGTCGCGCTGGCCGGACTGCTGCTCGTGGGCAGCGGGCTCGCCGACCGCTTCGGGCGCAAGCGGGTCTTCCTCGCGGGCATGACCGGCTTCGCGATCGCCTCGGTGCTCTGCGCGCTCGCACCGTCGCCCGCCGCGCTGATCGGCGCGAGGGCGCTGATGGGGGCGGCGGCGGCCTGTGTGCTGCCGCCGGCGCTGTCGCTGATCGCGGTGATGTTCCCGCCCGAGGAGCGGCCGCAGGCCCTCGGCGTGTGGGCCGCGGTGGCCGGCGCCGGGCTCGTGGTCGGTCCGGTGCTCGGGGGCGTCCTCGTACGCGAGGTGGGCTGGGAGGCGGTGTTCCTCGTCAACGTGCCCGTGGCGCTGATCGTCGTGCCGGCCGGTCTGAGGGTGCTGCCGGAGTCCACCCGGCCGGGCACTCCGCCGATCGACCTGCTCGGCGTGGCGCTGTCGATCGCATCGCTGGGAGGCATCGTCTTCGCGATGATCGAGGGCCCCGATGCCGGCTGGAGCAGCCCAGAGGTCATCGTCACCGGCGTCCTGGGGCTCCTCGCCGGAATGGCGTTCGTGCGCGTGGAGCTTCGGCGCCGCGAGCCGCTGTTCGACGTGCGGGTGCTCGCCCGGCGCCCCGTCGCCGCGGGTGCGATCGCGATCGTCAGCGTCTACATCGCCTTCCTGGGGACGATGTTCCTGCTGCCGCAATACCTGCAGTACGTGCAGGACCGGTCGGTCGTGGCGACGGGGCTGCTCTTGGTCCCGCTGGGTGTCGGGACGGCGATCGGGGCGCACTACAACGTGCGCGCGCTCGAGGCGTTCGGGTCGCGGCTGACCGTGGCCAGCGGCCTCGCGGCGCTGGCCGCCTCGACCGCGCTGTTCCTGCTGCTGGGTAGGAGCACCACGGTCGCCGTCGTGCTCGTGGCCACCCTGCTGATCGGCGCGCTGATCGCGCTGACGGTGCCGCCCGCCACCGCTGTGATCATGAACGACCTGGGCGACGAGAAGGCCGGCGACGGAGGCGCCGTGAACCAGCTGGCGCGGCAGGTGGGCGGGGCGCTCGGGGTGGCGATCGTCGGCACGGTCTTCGCGGCCGTCTACACCAACCAGATCGACGAGAAGCTCGGAGCGCTCTCGCAACCGCGGCGCGAGCGAGCGACGGAGTCGATCGAGGAGGCGAGCGACGTCGTCGAGGGCGTCGGCGGCTCGATGCGCGACCAGCTGATCCCCCGCGTCGACGACGCCTTCGACTTCGCGGCCCGAGTCGGCTTCGGGATCTGCGTCGTCGTTCTGCTGCTGGCGGCGGTTGTGGCCGCGCTGGCGCTCCGTCCGCGCGAGACCAAGCGGCTCGAGCGCGAGGAGGAGCTCAGGAGATCCTGAGGCGAAGTTGTTGCCGTCCGCGATCATGTTGGGCGTGGCGGGAAGGGCGACTATCGACGAACTCGAACGCGGCCGTGAGTCCTATGCGCGGCGGACGTGGATCGACGCCAACGAGCTGCTGTCGCGCGCGGATCGGGCGGCGCCGCTGGAAGCCGAGGATCTCGAGCTGCTGGCCACGTCGGCCTACATGCTCGGCCGCGACGACGAGTACGTGGGCTGCCTGGAGCGTGCCCACCAGCTGTACCTGGATCGGGGCGAGGGCCTGCGAGCGGCGCGTTGCGCGTTCTGGATCAGCATCAACCTCGCCTTCCAAGGGGAGATGGGCCGCGCAACCGGGTGGCTCGGCCGTGCCCGGCGGTTGGTCGAACGTGAGGGACGCGACTGCGTCGAGCGCGGCTACCTGCTGCTGGCGCCCGTGTCGGAGCACGAGGCGGCCGGCGACTTCGAGGCCGCGATCGCCGCCTGCGCCGAGGCGGTCGCGATCGGCGAGCGCTTCGGCGATCGGGACCTGTTCGCGCTCGCCGCTCAGGATCAAGGCATTCTCTTGATCGGGCGGGGGCGGGTCGCGGAGGGTCTCGGGCTGCTGGACGAGGCCATGGTTGCGGTCACCGCGGGCGAGCTGTCGCCGATCGTCAACGGCTTCGTCTACTGCGGTGTGATCATGGGCTGCCAGGCCGCGTACGAGCCGCGCCGCGCCCAGGAATGGACCGCGGCCCTGACGCGGTGGTGCGAGCAGCAGCCCGACATGGTGAGCTTCACGGGCACGTGCCTGGTGCACCGCGCCGAGATCATGCAGCTGCACGGGGCGTGGCCCGACGCGCTCGAGGAGGCACGGCGCGCCGGCGAGCGTTGCGAGCAGGCGTCGAACCAGTCGGCCGCGGCGGAAGCGGTCTACCGGGAGGGGGAGATCCATCGCCTGAAGGGTGAGTTCTCCCCGGCCGAGGAGGCCTATCGGACGGCCCGCCAGGGCGGCCGCGAACCGCAGCCCGGGCTGGCGCTGCTGCGGCTGGCCCAGGG
>JBOGXT010000103.1:0-1802 GCA_050694635.1 Thermoleophilaceae bacterium | reverse complement strand
GCCGTGTGCGGAGCACTACGGCCTCCCTGCGTCCTTGCATCGCTCGGCTCTCGCCGCCCTGCAACCAGCGGTTTGCTGGTCCTTCGCGAGCGTACGATTCCCTTGTGCCTCTCTTCGAGTTCGACTGCTGCACCTGCGGTGCGCGCTTCGAGGAGGTCGTGCCGGCCGGATGCGCCGCGCCGTGCCCTGCCTGCGGCGGCGAGCGGGTGAACCGCGTGTTCTCGCAAATCGCTGCTCCCGGCGTGCCGGTCGGCCTTACCGGCAAGGCGGCGGCCGAGTCGGATGCGCGGCGCGGGGAACGCGAGGCGGCGAAGAAGGAGCGCTTCGTCGCTGAACGGAAGCGGAGAAGGGGCGAGGGACCGCCCGGCGGGTAATCCCGTCCGACAAGCGCGCTACTCGCGCGCGGGCGCGAGTAAGCGAAGCGCGCCCGCTGCCAGCGCCAGCGCTCCCGCCACCAGCTCGATCGTCAGTCCCGCCCCCGCGGCGGCGGTCGCGCCCTCGAAGTTGCGTCCCAGCGCACCGGTCTCGTTCGTCTCCGGCAGATCCACCAAGAGCACCCAGCCCAGCACCGCCACGCCCACCGCGCCGAGCGCCACGGCGGCCGGCCTCGATGCGCCGATCCCCGCCCCCCAAGCCATCGCGCCGGCGAGCGCGGCCAGCAGCAGGAACGAGCCTCCGTTGCGCTCGAGGCCGGTCAGCTCGCAGCGGTCGGCCAGCTCGGGGTTGGTGTCCTCGATCACCTGGCACGAGCCGCTCGCCACGTCGACCGAGGCCACCACCGAGAACTCCGTCACCACCAGCAGCACGGCGGCCACCAGGCCCGCGGCGGTGACCCCGATCGCAAGCGGCCCGGCGCCCTGCAAAGCCCCCCTGAATGCCGCCAGGCGCCTGCTACCATCACGGGTCGTTTCGCGGGCGGACCCTCTCTCCCCGCGATCCCGCTCGGTCACGCGGTTCCCAGCCACGTGAAGGCGGGTTCTGACACGTCGATGGAGACCACTACTACATAGAGCACTTCCGGGCGAGCACAGAACGCAGCACCGGGCCCGGACAGGGCCTTTTTTCTGCTCGGGATCAGCACAGCATCAGGACAGGTCATGGCACGCAAGGTCACACTCGAGAAGACGCGCAACATCGGGATCATGGCGCACATCGACGCCGGAAAGACGACGACGACCGAGCGCATCCTCTTCTACACCGGACGCACCCACAAGATGGGTGAGGTCCACGAGGGCGCTGCCGTCATGGACTGGATGGAGCAGGAGCAGGAGCGCGGCATCACGATCACGTCGGCGGCTACCACCGCCGCCTGGCGCGACCACCGCGTCAACATCATCGACACGCCGGGCCACGTGGACTTCACCGTCGAGGTCGAGCGCTCCCTGCGCGTGCTCGACGGCGCGATCGCCCTGTTCGACTCGGTGGCCGGCGTCGAGCCGCAGTCCGAGACCGTCTGGCGCCAGGCGGACAAGTACCGCGTGCCGCGCATCGCCTTCATCAACAAGATGGACCGCATCGGCGCGGACTTCGACGGCTCCGTGCAGACGATGATCGACCGTCTCGGCGCGCACCCCGTGCCCGTACAGCTGCCGATCGGCGCCGAGGCCGAGTTCACCGGTGTGGTCGACGTCGTGAACATGAAGGCGATCGCCTACAAGGACGACCTCGGCCAGGAGTGGGAGATCGTCGACATCCCGGCCGAGCTCGCCGACGCCGCCCACCAGGCGCGCACCGAGCTGATCGAGGCCGTCGCAACCTACGACGACGAGCTGATGGAGGACTACCTCGAGGAGAAGCCGATC
>JBOGXT010000102.1:0-7640 GCA_050694635.1 Thermoleophilaceae bacterium | reverse complement strand
TCGACGAGAACCGGCCCGAGTACGACGCGGGCGACTTCCTCATGCGCGGTCTTCTGGGCGCCGACAACGCAACCGGCGCGCTCGTCCTGGGCGACACGGCGCGGGTCGGCCAGACCCTGCGCTTCTTCGTCCGCGACGCGGCCTCGGCGGACGCAGATCTCCGCCAGGCGCTCGGCGGCACGCCCCACCGCGCGAGGTCGGCCGGGGCGCTGCTCTTCACCTGCAACGGCCGCGGGACGAACATGTTCCCGGAGCCGGACCACGACGCGCGCGTCGTCGCCGAGGCGCTCGGGACTCGGGCCCTCGCCGGCTTCATCTGCGGGGGCGAGATCGGCCCGGTCGGCGGCAAGGCCTTCCTGCACGGGTTCACCGCCACCCTGGCCGTCTTCCTCGAGCCCTAACCGCTCAGGCGCCCAAGAGCGCGACCCCGCCCAAGGACATCCCGTCGAGCTCGCCCGAGCGAGACCCCACCCGCATCGCTTCCGCCCAGCACTGATCCTCTTCCGGCCTCGATGGGGGAGGGACTGGGTGGTCTCGGAACATCAGCTTCCAGATTGCCGATGCCCGCGAATCGCCGCCCCCGGGGTACGCCCTCGGCCGAGGAGTGCACCGGCGAGACAGGATGAGGAAGGTCGCGCTAGCCTCTCCAAGAGCACGATCAAGTCTGAACAGGAGGATGAGACACAGATGAGGCCTCACGCCGGAGACAGGATCGTTGTCGAGTCCGAAAAGGTGGCGCAGCCGAGCCGGGCAGGAGTGATCGAGGAGGTGCTCCAGGAAGACCCCCTGCGCGTCCGCGTCCGGTGGGAGGACAGGCACACGAGCATCCTGACGCCGTCTGCTGGCGCCGCGAGAGTTACTCACGGGAAGACCCGAGCTAAGGCGTAGCCGCCGCGACGCGGACGGACCGCCTCAAGCCCACCGCGGCCCACGCGGGGCGTGAATGTGCGAGAGGTCGCCGCGCAGGCGTCGACGGCCGCGTCGAGCGTCCGCGTCGCGCTCAGTGGAGCTCGCCGACCTCCGCCTCGACTGCGGCGACGACCGATCCGTCGCGAATCGCGGACGCGACGGTCTCGATGTCAGCTGAGAGCGGACGATCGTCGTCGAGCCGCGGCGACAGCGTCCTGATGTGCGCACGCGTGGGTGCAACGCCGGCGCCAGGCTGCAGCGGCGCGAGGAACTCGACGGCCTGCGCGCCTGCGAGCAGCTCGATCGCGAGCGCACACTCGACGTTCGCCAGGACCTGCCACGCCTTCAGTCCCGACGCGTTCCCCATCGAGACGTGGTCCTCCTGCCCGGCGCTCGTGGGAATCGAGTCGACGCTCGCCGGGTGGCAGAGCACCTTGTTCTCGCTGACGAGCGACGCGGCCACGTACTGCGGGATCATGAACCCGGAATTGAGGCCCCCGTCGGCGGTCAGGAACGCCGGCAGCCCGTCGGACAGGTTCGGGTTCACGAGCCGCTCCAGCCGCCGCTCCGAGATGCTCGCGAGCTCCGACACGGCCATCGCCAGCGCATCGAGCGCGAATGCGAGCGGCTGTCCGTGGAAGTTTCCGTTCGAGACGAGCACGTCGTCGTCGACGAGGACGAGCGGGTTGTCGGTCGCAGCGTTCAACTCGACCGAGACGGTGTAGTCGACGTAGTCGAGAAGGTCGCGCGACGCGCCGTGCACCTGGGGCGCGCACCGAAGCGAGTACGCGTCCTGCACCTTGTCGCACCAGCGATGAGCCTCGATGATGGCCGAGCCTTCGAGCAGGCGCAGCACGTTCGCCGCCGAGTCGGCCTGCCCGCGCAGCGGACGCACCCTGTGGATCTGGGGAATGAAGCTCGTGCGCGATCCCTGCAGCGCCTCGAGCGAGAGCGCGCAGGCGAGATCCGCCGCCGCGGCGAGTCGACGCGCGCGCGCGAGCCCCAGTGCGCCGAGCGCGGACATGAACTGCGTGCCGTTGACGAGCGACAGCCCTTCCTTCGCCGCGAGCCGGACCGGCTCGAGCCCCGCGGCGGTGAGCGCGTCCGCACCGTCGAGCAGCTCGCCGTCGAACCACGCCCGGCCCTCCCCAATCAGCGGAAGGGCGAGGTGCGCAAGCGGAGCGAGATCGCCGCTTGCGCCGACGGAGCCGCGGCTGGGCACCTGCGGCAGCACGTCGCCGTTCAGGCACGCGAGGATCGCTTCCACAAGCCCGACGCGCGCGCCGGACGTCCCCTTCGCGAGCGCGTTCGCGCGGAGGAGCATCGCCGCGCGGACGACCTCGTCGGGATAGGGCTCGCCGACCCCGCACGCATGACTGCGGAGTAACCGCACCTGGAGCTCCTCCGTCAGCTCCTCCGGGATCGAGCGCGACACGAACCGGCCGAAGCCGGTGTTCACGCCGTACGTGTGCTCCCGTGCACCGTGTGCCGTGCGCTCGACGAGCTCCCGCGCCGAGCGCATGCGCACACGCGAGGAGTCGCTGAGCTCGGCAGGCGCCCGCTCGACCGCGATCGTCCAGACATCCGCGACGCGAAGGTCGTCTCCGGTCAGGCGGATCGCGGTCGCCTGTCCCATTTTGCAGCCAGTCTAGCTCCGGGCGTTAGAGCTGGCTGCCGACCGCTGATGGCCGCCGGGGATTGCTCGCCCTGCCGATCGAGGGCAACTTGGTTGTCGTCTGACTTCTCGCTCCTTGGCGAGCGACCGGGTCGAGGCTGGATGGAAGCGCGGGACGGCCGAGGTACGAAGCGCGTGCCGCCTACGGTGTCCGTTCACTTCTCGCCCGACGCCGAAACCGATCGCCGCTGGGCCCGCGAGCTGGCCGCCGGACGCACCCCGTAGAGCCCCGGACGCCACAAGCCATCGTTCGCCCTGCTCATGTCGAGTGCGCAGCTGTCGCTTATCGGTGGAACCGCGACAGGCTCGACGTCGCGCGCGACGACACGCGGACAATCACTGCGCCGTGTCGTCTTTCGGCTCTTCTGCGACAAACAGCGCCGGCGACGCGCCGGCGACAGGACGGAAGCGCTCATTGTTCGCGGAACGGGACGGTCGCCGCTCGCGGTCCGCGGGCGTCCGGGGACACCTGGTTAGCGGGCGTGGCGCTTCGATTGGCGAAACGATCGAACGGGCGTAGAGTTGCCCCACGGCCAGCCTCATAGCGAAGATCCGCAAATGGCTCGGGCTCGGGAAGAAGTCCTAGCCGCATCGGGAGCAGAGGCGAGGCACGCCGAAAGGGACCTCGCTTGATCTGGATATGACGAACGCTCTGCGGCTACGCCGCGAGCAGTACAGCGCGGGCTCCTCTCGCGAGCGCGTGGGCGATCGTCGCCTACCTCGCCTGGATGCTGCGGCGGCTCGCGCGACAGGCCGCCAAAACCGGCTGAGCCGCTGCTCCTTCGTGTTGCGAAGTATCGACTTCGGCGACCGGAGGCGAGGGTGGGTTCGACGACGATGCGAGTTCTGAGCTGGGCGTTGTGGGAGCTGAGGAGGGTCGCTGGCGCGCGGTTCGGTCGTCATCGGGCGGTGCCCGTGCCAGGTGTCAGGCGCGCGCTAGGAGTTCTTCTGGCGAGGCTGCGCGTCCTGAGCGACGACCGGCGCCGGAGGCCAGCTCTTCTTGCACGTTACGAGGCGCGAGGGGGCGAGCCGAAGCTGCGCATAGTCGTGGTCACCGCCGAGGTCGGGGAGGGTCACGCCGCGGCGGCTCGAGCACTCGCGGCCGACCTTGTCGGCGAGCGAGCCGACGTGGAGGTTCTGATCTGCGACGCGCTGTTTGGGCTCGGCCGGGTTCTCCGCTGCGTCCTGCTCGACGCCTATCGCTGGCAGCTGCGCTTCGCTCCGTGGATGTTCGGCCTTCTCTATCGCCTCTTCTCTTGTGTGCCTGCTCTCCGCGGCCTGGGGCGGACCGGCCTTGCCCTGCTAGGCGCGCGACCGCTCCTCCGGCTCATCGACCGCTACCAACCGGACATCGTTGTGTCCACCTTTCCGGCGGCAACGAGCGTGCTTGGTTATCTGCGGCGCCGCGGCCGCCTGACGGTGCCGACATGCGCGACGGCCACCGATCTCGCCGGCCTCGAGTTCTGGGTTCACCCTAGGATCGATCTCCACCTCGTCATGCACGAGACGTGCGTCGCCTCAGTCGAGCGCGTCACCGGGGTCGGGAGCGCCCGCCACGTACAGCCGCTCGTCGCGCGGGCGTTCTTTGCTCCGTGCTCCCGAGAGCAAGCGCGGCGCGAACTGGTTCTGCCGCTCGACAAACCCGTGGTCGTCGTCTCCGGCGGCGGCTGGGGTGTTGGCGATCTCGAGGGGGCGGTGCGAGCTTGCCTGCAGCTGCCGGCGGCGGTCGTCGTTTGTCTCACTGGCCGAAACGAGCCTCTCCAGACGCAGCTTTCCGAGGCGTTCGCCGGGGAGGCACGGGTTCGCGTGCTCGGGTTCACGACACAGATGAGCGAGCTGCTCGCGGCTTCCGATGCGCTCGTTCACTCGACCGGGGGTGTGACGTGTCTCGAGGCGCTCGTTCGAGGCTGCCCGATCGTCGCCTACGGCGCTCCCCCGGGGCACGCGCCGCGGACGGCGCGGGTTATGGCCTCGCTGGGCCTTCTCCAGTCGGCCGACTCGCTACCGCAACTTGTCGCCGCCCTCGGCCGCGCGCTCGCGCAACCGGCGGCCGAACGGCCGCGGCTCGCGCCCGCGCCGAGCGCTGGCTCGCTCATTCTTGCCGCCGAGCCGCGGCTGCGGCCGACTCGTCCCTGGCGAGCGCGCTTGCTTCGCCCCGCTGCCACCGCAGCGACGGTACTCGCCCTCGTCGGCTGGATGTTCCTGAGCGACGATGCCTATCCGCTCGCTGCGCGGACGCTCGATCTCGAGCCGATCGCCAGCATCACTACGGGGCGCCCCGTAGTTGGGCTTGTGATTCGCGCTCCCGCGCGCCGTGTCGACGACCTGGTCAATGTCCTTGGGCGAAGCGAGGAACATGCCTCGTTCGCGTTCGCGGCCGCACCCGAGCGGCGAACGCTTCGAGCACTCACGGTTGCGGGCGACCAGCCGCTCCCAGAGCTTCGACCAGGCGAGCTGACACGGTGGCTCGACACGAAGGATGAGCTCAAGCATGAAGCGCACGCGCTTGGCCTGCCCAACCGCAGCTTCTACCTCGCGCCCGCGTCCGGCTTCAGTGCGAGCCAGTATCTGCTCGGTCGCGACATCGGCGCCGGGGCGATTGTCGGCTCGGTGCGCATCGGCCCCGACAGTCCCGGCGCTGCGCGCACCTTCCACCGAGGCGACATCATCGTTCTGACGCTCGGGCTGGAGCCTCAGACCGCCACCAAGGCGCTCGACCAACTCCTTGCCGGCCTGGCACGGCAAGGGCTTGCCGCCGTCACGTTCGGCGAGCTCGTCGCTTCGAGGCGGTGAAACGCCTCGGTCGCCTGGGTGACCGAGGCGTGGAGGCCTCATGAGCGCTAGTGACGGGGAGACCGGGCGCCGGTCGAGAACGGCGCTGCTGACCGGGATTGGAGGGCTCGCCTGCGCGTACTGGCTTCCCGGCGCAGCTCAGCTCTGTCCGCCACTCCGCATCGGCCTCGGAGTGGAGAACCGCCTCGAGGCAGATGATCGAGTTCTGCTGACCTTCGACGACGGACCGCACGCGCAAGGAACGCCGGCGGTCCTCGATCTCCTCCGCAAGGCGGACGTGCAGGCAACGTTCTTTCTCGTCGGCGAGCAGATCGAGCGCTCGCCCCAGCTCGCCGCAGAGA
This sequence comes from Thermoleophilaceae bacterium, assembly GCA_050694635.1. Lineage (GTDB taxonomy): Bacteria > Actinomycetota > Thermoleophilia > Solirubrobacterales > Thermoleophilaceae > JACVRW01. Next base: position 1,922 of record JBOGXT010000102.1, on the reverse strand, counting down.
TCGCCTCAGCCGGCCACGAGGTCGGACTCCACTGCCATCGGCACCGGTGCCTCTTGCGCCTTACGCCGCGGCAGGTCCGCGACGATCTACGGCGCGCACAGGCGGTGATCGCCGAGGCGACCGGGCAGCTTCCGAGGCGCTACCGGCCGCCCTACGGCATCTTCAACGCTGCCGCGCTTGCCCTTGCCCGCGCCTTCGGGTGGAAACCGCTCCTTTGGTCAAAGGACGGGCGCGACTGGCAAAAGCGTGCGACGGCGGACTCAGTCGCTGCGCGCGTGACTCGGGGTCTTCGCGGCGGCGACGTGATCTTGCTCCACGATGCTGATCACTACAGCGCTCCGGGCTCCTGGAGACAGACGGTCGCAGCTCTTCCCCGCATTCTTGAGGCGATCGACCCCCAGCGCCTCCGGGCGCAGTAGCGACAACCTTCCTCTCGCTGCGAACGACGGAACCTCTCGGTCAGTGTCTCCGTTCACCGGCCGTCCTCGCGCGTTCGTCCGGTCGCCGGGGCGTCGCCGGCGCTGGTTGTCGCAGAAGAGCCGGAAGGCGACACGGCGCCCTGGGGGTCGAGCCCGGGGACCGTTCAGTTTTGGAGGCGAACGGCGCGACGATGACGTCGCCGACGACGCCGCGATATCGGCCGCCCACACCACTCGCCTAGAGTTCTCGCTGACCTTAAGCCCAGGAGAACATCGGCGGCAGCGCCTTCCGCTTCGTGCTGTCTCATCCCGACAAGGACCACATGTCAGGCATACGTCGGCTCCTTCAGGGCGAGATCGACGTCACCAACTTTTGGGACATACCCCACGAGCGGACGCGGAGGAAGTCCGACTTCTCGAGCGACGTCGCCTGGCAGGATTGGCAGTGGTACGACGCCTTCCGCCGCAAGACAGCGGTCGAGGGCGTGACGTGGCCAAAACGCCTCGAGCCCTTGCGCGGCGACTCCCGCGACTTCTGGGCAGAGGACGACATCGAGATCCTGTCGCCGACGCTTGCGCTGGTCGAGGACTGCCTGGCTCCCTGAGTGCGCGCCCAGGCGAGGCAGCAGGCCTCCCGGGAGTGCACCCACCGCAGCGCGGCCAACTCGCCGTCCTGACAACGTGCCGATCCGGATCGACGGAGGTGTCAAGTCCCCGCCCGATCCGCGTCGGGCGAATGGCCTCACTCGTTTTGCCGCGCTAGGGTTGGCTGCGTGGGACTGTTCGGACGCGGCCGTATCCGGGACGCCGTCGCGGGGGAGGCACGCATCCTGGGGATGGGCCCGACGCCGAAAGCGGCTCGCCAGACCGGCAGGCTGGACGTCGAGTACCGGTTCCGCCTCGAGGTGACGGTGCCTGGTCGTCCACCGTTCGAGGTCGAGCGCGAGGAGAAGGTCCCGCACGCGAAGACGCCGGTGCTAGGCGACCTAGTGCCGGTCTCGGTGTCGGAGAGCACACTTCATCTCGTCAGTGTCTCCACCTCCCTGTCTCCCCTCATCGGCCGAGGCGTCTAGGCAGACACGGGCGTGTGCTCGTCGCACTGGCGGGCCTGGCGCTCCTCTGGCAGCTCCGGCCGTCGGCGCCCGCGCTCCCGCGCTCGCTCTCCGCGCCGCTCACGGTCGAGACGATCGAGAGCGTCGGCCTCTGGCTCCTCTGGTCCTTCCTCGGGTTGCTCGCGCTCGCCCTCCTGCTCGCGCCGCGGCGGGCACGGGCCGGATCGACCAGTTGGCGGCTGAGTAAGGGGCCCTGCACGACGATCCGGGCGTGCCCCGCGAAAAGCTGACGTGCGTCGGCTGTAGGCAGCGGCGGGGACGCAGTCTAGGCTCAGCGACCGCCATGCGGGTCTCGGCGAAAGCGCGCCGGTCGCCGCGTATAACTCCGGACGTGGTCGTCACAGTCGTGACAGCAGCTCGAACGCCGCCTGCCGATTGGCTGCTAGAGGCC
>JBOGXT010000101.1:0-2454 GCA_050694635.1 Thermoleophilaceae bacterium | reverse complement strand
GGATCCCCCGCGGGACACGGGTGTCGCGTGCGCCGTTCCTCCTGCGGCACGGCTGACGGGTGGGAAGGTGCCTAGAGGGGGATCGGCGCGTCGAGGCTGAGCGCGCGTGCGGCTTTGCGGCACAGCTCGGCGAAGGCCTGGCCGGCGAAGGCTTCCCGCAGATCGATCCGCTTGCGAGACGCGCTGTTCAGTCGCGGTTGTGGCGCGGGAAACGTCCGGGCTGAACCGCCTCGGCGAGTTCAAGGGGCACCTCGACGACCTGCGAGGCGAAGCCGAGCGTCCCGTCGAGACTCCGCGGCGCTACGCCGCCGCGGCCTCGGTGAGCGCCGCGAGCAGGGCGGCGGTGGCGGGCGGGTCGGGCGGCTCGCCGTAGGTCGCCGCGTACACGTGGCGGGGCGAGCCCGGCAGCTCGCTGGCGACGATGCCCTCGGCGCGGTGGGCTCGGAGCGCCAACCCGGGGATGGTCGTGACCCCGAGACCGGCGGCCACCAGGGTCTGCATCACGACCATGTCGTCGGACGTGTAGCCGATCCTGGGCTCGTACCCCTCGTCGGCGCATAGCGACAGCAGGTGGCCGCGGCACCGGTCGCAGCCGGCGATCCAGGTGGCGTCGCGCAGGGTGGCCAGCTTGGCCCCGCGGCGGGTAGACAGCAGGTAGACGGGGTCGTCGAGCAGGTGGTGCAGGTGGACGCCGTCGGGCTCGGGCTCGGTCTCGTCGTAGCGGAAGATGAGTGCGACGTCGATCTTGCCGGCGCGCAGCAGGTCGAGCGCCTCGGGCGGATGCGTGTCGATCAGGCCGATCTGCACGCCCGGGTGCTTGCTGGCCAGCGCCGCCGCGGCCCGCGGCACGAGTGACCCGATGGCGGACGAGAACCCGGCCAGGCGCACCCGCCCGGCGGTCAACCCGACGTGGGCGGCGAGCTCCGCGTCGGCGGCCTCGATCCGTCCCAAGATCTCGGCCGCCCGGTCGGCCAGCAGCCGGCCGGCCTCGGTCAAGCGTACGCCACGCCCGACCCGCTGCAGCAGCTGCGCGCCTGTCTGGGCCTCGAGCCGGGCGAGATGGTGGCTGACCGACGGCTGCGAGTAGTGCAGCTCCTTCGCCGCCGCGGTGACCGAGCCATGGCGGGCGACGGCGTCGATGACGCGCAGCCGCGCGACGTCCAGCATGCATCAACTATATCTATTGTTCAGCACGAAGCTTGGCATTGGACAGATGAGTCGATCGGGCGCATCCTCATCGCATGACCACGACGCAAACCCGCCCCGTCGAAGAACTGACCGAGCTGGTCCAGGGGGTCCGCACCGCGGTCGCCGCGCACGCGAACTGGTCGGACACCGCGCAGCTCGTCGCCGAGCAGCTGCGCCGGCACCTCCCCAGCCCGGACGTGCTGACCGCCGAGCAGCGGCTCGGCTCGCCGGACGGATACCACAGCCACACGCTGCACGTCGAGTCCGACGGGTCGTTCTCGGTCATCGCCCTGGTGTGGCGGCCCGGCCAGGTGACGCGCATCCACGACCACATGACGTGGTGCGTGTTCGGGGTCATCCAGGGCGTCGAGCACGAGGATCTGTTCGACGCCGATCTCAACCTGGTCGGCCGCAGCGACAACGAGGTCGGCGAGGTCAACGGGTTCGCGCCGCCCGGCGACATCCACCGCGTGCACAACACGACCGACGCGACGGCGATCTCGATCCACGTCTACGGCACGGACGTGACGCGCACCGGCTCCAGCGTCCGGCGCTACTACGACTGAGCCCGAGCGGCGCAACGTGCTCGAGATGCGATGAGCGGGTGTCGCCGGAGCTCCCGGCGATACGGGTCGACCAGTTCCCCCGAGGCGTTCTCGTCGCCCGCACGGTCGCCGTTGAGCGCATTCATCGCTCACGCTGCAAACGACACCATTCGTCGCCGTACCGAATCAGTACTCGATCGAAGTTACGACCCGTCGGCGCCGAAGACCACCTTCACCGAGCCCAGCCCAGGTGCACGCGCCCAGGCACATCGAGCATGGCTCCAGTGTCGAGTACAAGGTGCAGTCGGGAAGATGGAATCGCCCCAGTTTCTTTGCCGCCATCCGGATCGCATTGGTCTCGGCGTGCTGTTCGAGATGCCGGCTCTCAAGCGGCGTCGTCAGGCGTCCTCGCGCCTGCCGCCCAGCTCCACCTCGTTCACGGCGCCATTCCGGCTTATCGCCGCGCTCTTGGGCCGCCGCCGCTGTCCACCACGCGGTTGAGGATTGCCACGAGCGATATGTACCGAGCGGCAAAGACCCATGGGTCGCGGCCCCAGCCACCCTCAGAACCCGACACGGCGCCAGCGCCTGCTGCTTAGCTTCCCGGCCGGAGCAGGCGAGCCTACGCGGGGACGGTCTGGCGGTCGTTCCGGACCAGCCCTTCGAGTTCGGCCACGGCCTCGTCGGCCTGCGCCTCGGCCCGCAGTCGTGCGCCCAGCTG
>JBOGXT010000100.1:0-2990 GCA_050694635.1 Thermoleophilaceae bacterium | reverse complement strand
CGAGGCGCGCCTCGTGGACGAGGACGAAGCCCTCTCGGCGTTTCCCGGGATCTACGACCGCGTCGCCGCGGAGACGCCCGGGATGTTCGCGCGCTCGCCCGAGTGGTGGGAGCACCGGCTCCTCTCCGATCCCGAATGGCGCCGCGATGGCGCGGGCGAGCAGATGCGCGTCGTCGTCGAGGTGGGCGGGCGGCCCGAGGCGTACGCGCTCTACCGCATCCGAGAGGCATTCGAGGAGGGTTCCTCGACGAGCACGCTCGAGGTTCGGGAGGCCGCGGGCGCCTCGCCGCAGGGAACGGCGGACGTGTGGCGCTACCTCCTCGACGTCGACCTGATCCACACAGTCGTGGCCGAACTGCTTCCGGTCGACCACCCGTTGCAGCTCCTGCTCGTGGACGCGCGGCGCATGCGCTTCCGGGTCCTCGACGGGCTCTGGCTGCGGCTCGTGGACGTCGGCGCGGCGCTCTCGTCGCGCTCGTACGCGACGGAGGACGCGCTCGTCTTCGAGATCCGGGACACCTTCTGTCCCTGGAACGACGGCCGCTGGAAGCTCCAGACCGGCGGAGCCGAGCGGACGACCGCGCCGGCGGAGCTCGCGCTCGACGTCGGCGATCTCGCGTCCGTCTATCTCGGCGGCTTCACGTTCGCGGACCTCTTCCGGGCGGGCCTCGTGGAGGAGCTCGTCGAGGGAGCTCTCGTCCGTGCGGCCGCGCTCTTCCGCACCGACGGTGCGCCCTGGTGCCCGGAGATCTTCTGACCCGCTTCTTACCCCTTCGGGGAGGCTTGGTCCGGCTCGATCAGCTAGGGTGCCGCCCCATGCCCTCTCGCCCAGGGCTCTTTGCAGGGATTTTCCTCGCGGCGCTCGCTTTCGCCGCGCCGGCCGCCGGCGCGTACCTGGAATCGCCCGGCGACAGCCGCCGCGAGCGGGCCGCCGAGTGGACGGTGCCGCTCCGGGGCCCGTTCGAGTCCGGCTTCGGCTACCGCTGGGGGAAGCTGCACGCGGGGATCGACATCGCCGTGCTCGGGGAGGACCGGGTGCGCGCGGCCCTTCCCGGCGTCGTGAGCCAGGTCGGCTGGCTCCGGAGCTACTCGGGCTACGGGCTCGTGGTCAAGGTGCGACACGGCGACGGCGTGAGGACGATGTACGCGCACCTGGCGCGCGCACACGTCCGGCGGGGCCAAGCGGTCGAGGCCGGGACGCTGCTCGGCCGCGCGGGCTGCACGGGCTCCTGCACCGGCGCGCACCTCCATTTCGAGGTGCACCGGCGGGGAAAGCCGGTCGACCCAAGGCCGTTCCTGGGCGACCGCGTCCGTTCGCTAGACTGAGCCTCCCCAAGGGCGGTTAGCTCAGTTGGGAGAGCACCAGCTCGACAAGCTGGGGGTCACTGGTTCGAGCCCAGTACCGCCCACCTCGTGAGAGAGCCGAAGGTCCCGTCTGCAGGGGACCCTTGGCTCGCCAGGCACGCAGCCGAGGCCCTTGTGCCCGAGACTCGCTCGGCGATTCAGCCCAAGGCGAGCGTCAACACGCGCATGCGGATCTGGGAGATGTCGTAACTCGTGGCTCCCCCGCCGAAGCAGACGAAGTCGATCTGCGCGGCGGACCCGACCTCGACGACGGTGACCGAGTAGGCCGTGGTCGTCGCTCCGGCGGTCGTCTGCGCGCCGGCCGCTGGGAACACCACACCGTCGGCCTGGAATCCGCAGTTGAGGGATTCGTCCGCTGCCCCCGTGTTGGTCACCGTGAAGCGGACGAGGACGATGAAATCTCCGGCTCGCTCGGTCGTGGCGCTCACGATCGGGTCGAAATCGGTGTAGTCGGTTATGTCCGGCGCCGTCACGGTCGTCCTCGTCAGCCCCGGAAGGTCGGTGCGGTCGAAGTCGCGCGAACGAAGCGTGCCGTTTCGAACCTCCGCGGTTCCCACCGAGCCCCGCCGTAACGGTCGCGCCCCGACGGAGCCCGTTCGCAGCTTCTTGCCGCCGAGGGAGTGGTTCTTGATGTCGCGGCCGGTGAGCGAGCGGTTCTTGACATCCTTTCCGGTGATCAGATCCAGGCCGTTGGCGCCGGCGGTTCCTCCGAGTGCCACGAACAGCGCGATCAGCGCGAGGGCGTGGGCGGACGTGAGCTTCCTCAGTAGGCGCATGACCTTCCTCCCGTCGCGGGAAAGTTGCAGGGACGGGAAAACGGTAGAGAGGCTGTCGGAGGTCGACCCCTCGAGAGCGTCCTTGAGCGCTCCGCTGGCCTACGGGCAGCCCTGCGTTCCCTGCTCGAAGAGCAGATTCAGCGCGCCGCTCAGGAGCGTGACGCGTCGTCCGCTCGGAGAGCGCCACTGGACGTTGAAGACGTGCGTGTCGTCGGCCTCGAACGGCGCCGTGCGCCCGACGAACGTGTACGAGAACGACTCGGTGCCGTGGGGGGTGAATCGCGCCGCGCGAGGCCTCATCGGCGCCTCCGGTACGCCGTCGATGATCACGCGGAACCGAACGGGCGCGCCCCGGACTGTTGCGCTCAGCATCGCGGTCACCTGGTGGAGCGTGCAACGCGTGAGCGAGAGTCCGCGCACGTTCCGCCAAGACGTGCTCGAGGTCGAGACGTTCGTGGTGGTCCACCGGGCCGACTGCCGCTCGAGCGCGCCGCCGAACGCGCCGCTCCCGGCGAGCACGGCGACCGGGGCTGCGCCGAGGAGCAAGGCCACGCCCAGGAAGACGAGCGACCTGCGGATCGTGAACGGGCTGCGCATGACATGCCTCCTTCTCATGCCGCCGGCCGCTCCCGGCCTGCGGCGGTTGCCTGCAACGCGAGTCAACTACAGGAGCGGAGCGTGAGCAAACACCTTGGAAAGCCCGGCCCTCCGCTGCTACTCTGTCGGGGTAATCAGAGCGAGTCCGGTTCGCGTTACCAACGCTTCCCTGTGCTTGTTCGTGAGATTAGTGATGGGAGGTGTTTTCATGGCAACCGGAACCGTCAAGTGGTTCAACGACAGCAAGGGGTA
>JBOGXT010000099.1:0-3897 GCA_050694635.1 Thermoleophilaceae bacterium | reverse complement strand
GGCCGCCACGGTGCCGCTGACAGTCGACGGCCTCGGCCCGCGCGGCGGCGGCGCCCACACGCCGCGGGAATGGGTGAGCGCCGAGTCGCTGCGCGCCCGCGCCGAGGTGGCGCTCGCGGTGGTGGGGGCGCTGCTCGAGCCCTGAGCCTACGGTCCACGGGGAGCGATAGCCTCTCGTGGCGCCTTGTCGCACGCCGCAGACACCCTTCGCCGGACGCCGCTCTACGACCAACATCGGAAGGCCGGTGCGAAGCTCGTTCCGTTCGCCGGCTGGGAGATGCCCGTTCAGTACGAGGGCATCCGCCAGGAGCACGTGAAGGTGCGCACGCGCGCGGGGATGTTCGACGTCTCCCACATGGGCGAGATCGAGACGTCCGGCCCGCAGGCGGAGCAGTTCCTACAGCGCATCCTCTCCAACGACGTCACGAAGATCGCCGAGCGGGGGGCGCAGTACTCGGTGCTGTGCCGCGAGGACGGCGGCGTGCTGGACGACCTGTTCACCTACCGGCTCGACGGCGGCCGCTTCCTGACGGTCACCAACGCCGCCAACCACGAGAAGGACCTGTCGTGGTTCCGCGATCAGGCCGACGGCTTCGAGGTCGACGTGAAGGACGCCCACGCCGACTGGGCGATGCTCGCCGTGCAGGGCCCGCGGGCACGGGCGGCGCTCGCCGAGATCACCGAAGGAGACCTGCCGCCGCGCATGCGCACGGCCGACCGGGAGGTGACCGGCGTCGGGGCACTCGTCTGCGGCACCGGCTACACCGGCGAGGACGGCTGCGAGCTGATGCTCCCCCCGGACGGGGCGGGCGCCGTCTGGGACGCCCTGCTCGAGCGGGGCGCGGAGCCGGCCGGCCTCGGCGCCCGCGACACGCTGCGCCTCGAGGTCTGCTTCCACCTCTACGGCAACGACCTGTCGGAGGAGCGAAACCCGATCGAGGCCGGCCTCGCCTGGTGCTGCAAGCTCGACACGGGCTTCGTGGGCTCGGACGCGCTGCGCGAAGTGGAGCCCGCGCAGGCGCTCGTCCCGTTCGCCTTCACCGGCCCCGGCATCCCGCGCCAGGGGAATCCCGTGAAGGCTTCGCACGGCGAGGGCGTGGTGACGAGCGGCAGCCTGTCGCCGTGCCTCGAGACCGGCATCGGCCTGGCGTACGTGCCGGTGGAGGACGCCGAGCCGGGTACCCCCATCGAGGTGGACGTGCGCGGCAAGCCGCGCGCGGCCGAGACACGCAAGAGACCGCTGTACGAACTGAAGGAGACAAGTGGCTGAGGCCAGCTATCCGGACGACCTCAAGTACCACGCCGAGCACGACTGGGCGCGGGTCGAGGGCGAGGAGGCGACGTTCGGGATCACCTGGTACGCCCAGGACGCCCTCGGGGAGGTGGTCTTCTTCGACCCGCCCGAGCCGGGCGCGCAGGTGACGAAGGACCAGGCCTACGCCGAGGTGGAGTCGGTCAAGGCGGTCTCGGACGTGTACGCGCCGCTGTCCGGCGAGATCCTCGCGGTGAACGAGGCGCTCGGCGACTCGCCCGAGAAGATCAACGAGGACCCGTACGGCGAGGGCTGGCTGGTCAAGGTCAGGCTGAGCGACCCGGCCGAGGTCGACACCCTGCTAGATGTGAACGCCTACAGGGAGCTTCTTTGAGTCGATACACCTCGGTCACCGATCAGGATCTGGAGGCGATGCTCGGCGCGATCGGCGCGGGCTCGCTGGAGGACCTGTTCGCGGACATCCCGGAGTCGGTCCGGCTCGACCGCGCGATCGACCTTCCGGAAGGGCGCTCCGAGCAGGAGGTGCACGACCACCTGGCGGGGCTCGCCGCCCGCAACCGCCACTGCGACGAGGAGGTCAGCTTCCTCGGCGCGGGGATGTACGACCACTACGTCCCGGCGCTGATCGACAACCTGCTCTCGCGCTCGGAGTTCCTGACTCCCTACACGCCCTACCAGCCCGAGATCTCGCAGGGCGGGCTGCAGGTGATGTTCGAGTTCCAGACGGCGATCTCGGAGCTGACCGGGTTGCCGGTCGCGAACGCGTCGGTGTACGAGGGCCCCAGCGCCGTGGCCGCCGCCGGCTACCTGGCGAAGCTCGAGACGCGCCGCACGACGCTCGTCACGAGCCGCGGCGTGCACCCGCACTCCCGCGCCGCCCTCCGCACGCACGCGGCGGGCTACGGGATGACGGTCGAGGAGGTGCCGCTCACCGCCGACGGCGCCACCGACCTCGAGGCCCTGGCGGGCGCGGTGGGCGACGACACCGCCGCGGTGTTCCTGCAGCAGCCGAACTTCCTGGGCACCGTCGAGGAGCTGGGCGAGCTGGCCGAGTCCGCCGCGCGAAGCGGCGCCGTGGTGGTCTGCGCCGCCGACCCTCTGCCGCTCGGCATCCTCAAGCCCCCCGGCGAGCAGGGCGTGGACATCTGCGTCGGCGAGGGGCAGACGCTCGGCAACCGGCTCGACTTCGGCGGCCCCTCCTTCGGATTCTTCGCGGCCGGGGAGCGGTTCCTGCGCAAGATGCCGGGCCGCATCGCGGGCGAGACGCGCGACGTGGACGGAAAGCGCGGCTTCGTGCTCACCCTCCAGACCCGCGAGCAGCACATCCGGCGTGAGAAGGCCACCCACAACATCTGCACCTCGCAGGCGCTGAACGCCCTCGCCGGGGTGGTGTACCTGTCGTGGCTGGGGCGCCGGGGCCTTGTCGAGCTGGCCGAGCTGATGCTGCGCCGCACGCACTACGCCCGCGAGGCGCTGGGCCTCGAGGCGATCAACCCGGGTCCGGTGGCGCGCGAGTTCGCGGTCAGGGTCCCGGACCTGGACGGCCTCTTCGAGCGCGCGCGGGCGCAGGGGATCAACCCGGGCTACCGGCTGGCGCGCGACTACCCCGAGTACGAGGACGGCCTGCTCGTGGCCATCACCGAGCGGCGCACCCGCGAGCAGATCGACGCGCTCGCCGCGGTCGCGGCGGCGCTCCGTGAGGGGGTGGCGGCGTGAACGAGGAGGCGATCACGATCTTCGAGCGCTCGCGCGAGGGGCGCCGCGCCTTCGTCGCCCCCGCGGCGGACGTGCCCGACGTGCCGCTTCGGGAGCTGCTGCCCGCCTCGCAGCGACGCGAGCGCCCGGCGGGGCTGCCCGAGGTATCCGAGCCCGAGCTGGTGCGCCACTACGTGACGCTCTCCTCGAAGAACTTCCACCTGGACGAGGGCTTCTACCCGCTCGGCTCGTGCACGATGAAGCACAACCCGAAGCTGCACGAGCGGGTGGCCGCGCTGCCCGGCCACGCCCGGCTCCACCCGCTTCAGGAGCCGGAGTACGCGCAGGGCGCGCTCGAGCTGATGTGGCGCCTGCAGGGCGCGCTCGCCGAGATCGCCGGGCTGCCGAACGTGTCGCTCCAGCCGAGCGCCGGCTCCCACGGCGAGCTCGCCGGCCTGCTGCTCACGCGCGCCTACCTCGAGGACCGCGGCGAGCGACGGACGAAGGTGCTCACGCCCGACACCGCTCACGGCACCAACCCCGCCACGGTGACGATGGCCGGCTACCAGGTGGTCAAGGTCGGCACCGCGGAGGACGGCGGGGTGGACCTCGACGACCTGCGCGCCAAGGCGGACGACGAGGTCGCCTGCCTGATGCTCACCAACCCCAACACGCTCGGCCTCTTCGACCGCAACATCGAGGAGATCGCCGAGATCGTGCACGACGTGGGGGCGACGCTCTACTACGACGGCGCGAACCTCAACGCGGTGATGGGCGTGGCCCGGCCCGGCGACATGGGCTTCGACATCGTGCACTTCAACCTGCACAAGACCTTCACGCAGCCGCACGGGGGCGGCGGACCGGGAGCGGGGCCGATCGCGGTGTCGGACCGGATCGAGCCGTTTCTGCCGACGCCCCAGGTCGTCCGC
>JBOGXT010000098.1:0-5189 GCA_050694635.1 Thermoleophilaceae bacterium | reverse complement strand
AGCCGGAAGTGCGGCACGAGCGCGCCCGTCCCGGACGCGTCGACGAGCCCGCCGACGAGCGGCCGGTACCCGTACGCGGAGCCCAGGACATAGCCGCCGCCGTGCAGGTAGAGGAGCGCCGGGTCCTCGCCGAGCCTGAGCGACGCAACGCCACCCGCCGTCACGGGACGCACAGTGACCTCGGGCCGCATCGGCGTCTGGGCGAGGAACGCCTCGAACACGTCGCGCATCGCCTGCAGCGACGTCTCGCCCGTCGCGACCGCGAGCACGGGCGCCCAGAGGCGCATCATGCGCGCGGTCAACTCACCGCCGACGGACTGGGCAGCGGCGACCGCCTCGTCGAGCGCGGCCAGAACGGCACGGGCGCGCTCGAGCAGCGCGTCGCCGGCGAGCGTGAGCTCGACGCGATGGGTGGAGCGCCGCAGCAGCTCGCAGCCCACGACGCGCTCGAGCGTGCGGATCTGCCGGCTCAGCGCCGGCTGGGACAGATACAGACGCTCCGCGGCGCGGCTGAAGTTGAGCTCCTCGGCGACGGCCACGAACGCCCGCAGGTGGCGAACCTCGACGCCGTCGGGGGCCTGAAAGGCGAGCACGTTCGCGGGCTCATCCACCCCCCGGAGTATGCAGCGCCCACGCCGAGACGGTCATGCATGTCCCGCAAAACCGTCATGCGCGATCGGCCTTTCCCTTCGCGGTCGAGCGCTGGCACGATCGCAGCCAATCACTACCGCCGGTTCGGCCGGCGCGAAAGGAGAACAGCATGGGACAGCCGGTCGTGCACTTCGAGGTCATCGGCAAGGACGCCAGCAGGCTCCAGAGCTACTACGCCGAGCTCTTCGGTTGGCAGATCGACGCCAACAACCCGCTCGGCTACGGGACCATCGCCCGAGAGGGCAACACCAACGCCGACGGCGCCGGAATCGGCGGCGGCGTCGCCGCGGGCCCGACGCCCGACTACGCGGGCCACGTCACCTTCTACGTCGAGGTGCCCGACGTCGAAGCCGCGCTCGCAAAGGCCGAGCAGCTCGGCGGCACGCGGTTGTTCGGGCCGGGCAAGGTTCCCGGCACCGACGTCGAGCTCGGCCAGTTCACCGACCCCGAGGGGCACCTCATCGGCCTCACCAGGGCCGCCTCCTCGTGACCATCCGGCGGCCGGGAGGCCCGCGTCACGCCGGCCTCCCAGCCGGACCATCCCGCGACACACGGCGGCTCTGTCGCGGAGCCGCCCGACGGAAGGAGCGATTTCGATGAAGCGAGCATCCACAGACGGCACCATGATCGGCTTCGACCGGCGAGGGAACGGCCCTGCGCTCATCCTCATCGACGGGGCGCTGTGCCACCGCGCCAGCGGACCGAACCGCCGGCTCGCCGAACGGCTCAGCCGCGAGTTCAGCGTGATCACCTACGACCGCCGCGGCCGCGGCGAGAGCGGCGACACCGCCCCGTACACGGTCTCGCGCGAGGTCGACGACCTCGCCGCCCTGATCGACGCGGCCGGCGGATCCGCGCACTTGTACGGGATCTCCTCCGGCGGCGCGCTGGCGCTCGAGGCCGCACAGAGGCTTCCGGGCAAGATCGACACGGTCGCGGCCTACGAGATCCCGCTCGTGATCGACGACTCGCGGCCCCCAGTCTCGGAGAGCTTCGGCGACGAGCTCTACGGCCTGATCGACAGCGGGCGACGCGGCGCCGCCGTCAAGCTCTTCATGCGCGAGGCCGTCCGGCTTCCTGGGCCGCTGGTGGCGGCGATGCCGCTGTTCCCGGGCTGGGCCAAGAACAAGCGCCATGCCCCCACGCTGCGCTACGACTTCGCGATCATGGGCGACACCCAGCGCGGCAAGCCGCTGCCCGCCGGCCGGTGGCAGTCCGTCACCGCCCCGACGCTGGTCATGAGCGGCGGGAAGAGCCCGGCCTGGGTTCGGACCGGCGCCGAGCAGCTCGCCCAAGCGCTCCCGAACGCGCAGCACCGAACGCTCGACGGGCAGCGCCACTACGTCAAGGCCAACGCCATCGGGCCCGTCCTGACCGAGTTCTTCACCGCCGCCGCGACCGGCCGCGAAGCCAACCCGGGGCAGGCCGCCGGGCGCGCCCAATCCCCGGACAGCGTCGCCTCCACGCCCGCCGCCTGACGGCCGCCGGCCCACCGTATGGAGACGCGCGATGCGACGACTGATCGTGATCGGGTACGGTCGCCGCGTCAATCCACGGAAGGGAGCCACGTCTTGTCGTCGACCACCTCCGATACCGAGCTCAAGGCGCGCCACCGCGCGATGTGGGCATCGGGCGATTACCCGTCCATGGTCGAAACGTTCCTGCTGCCGCTCGGCCCGCGGCTGGTCGAGGCCTGTGGGATCGGTCCCGACATGCGCGTTCTCGACGTGGCGGCGGGCACCGGCAACGCGTCGATCCCGGCCGCCCAGCGCGGCGCGCACGTGACCGCCAGCGACCTGACGCCCGAGCTGCTCGACGCGGGCCGGCCGCGCGCGGAGGCCGAGGGCCTTGAGCTCGAGTGGGTCGAGGCCGACGCCGAGCGGTTGCCGTTCGAGGACGAGTCGTTCGACCTCGTCATGTCATCGATCGGGGCGATGTTCGCTCCGCACCACCAGGACGTGGCCGACGAGCTCGTCCGCGTATGCCGCCGGGGCGGCACCGTCGGTCTGTTGAGCTGGACACCGGAGGGGATGATCGGCGCTCTGTTTCGGACGATGGGCCCCTTCGCCCCGCCGCCCCCGCCCGGCGCGCAACCGCCGCCGCTGTGGGGCGACGAGGAGCACCTCCGCGGGCTCTTCGGCGAACGCGTCGAGTTCCGCACGCTGGAGCGCGAGCTGCTCGAGGTCACCGCCTTCGAGCGTGCGCGCGACTATGGCGAGCACTTCAAGGACCGCTACGGCCCGACGATCGCCGCCCGGGGGAACGCGAGCCGCAACGGGCAGGAGGCGGAGTTCGACGAGGCACTCGACCGCTTCTGCGACGAGTGGGACCAGGGCACGCCTGAGCGCGCGCGCTTCGAGCAGGAGTACCTGCTCGCGGTCGGCACCCGCCCCTGACGGCGTGTAGGGACCGCGGAGTAGCGTGGGCCGATGTCACGCACCGGGAGTCGGTCAGACCTCGCGCAGCACGCCCCCCGGAACGCGATGACTGATGCGGGCGAGATCGCCCGGTTCCACGATTGCTGCAGCGAGCTCATGCGCGAGCTGCTGGACGCGCTGCGCGGGCCGGCATGTGGCACGCTCTCTGCCGCGGACCTGACCGAGCCGGAGCTCGAAATCGCCGTCGAGCGGTTGGCGGCCGCCGTCCGCGGCGCGCTCGAGCAGACGCACCCCAGCCCGCGGGCGGGGCGCATCTGAGGCTCCTCGCGGTGCCGCACATGCTCTGGGCGCCAGCGATGCTCGAGCGCGCGCGGCACGAGCCCGCGAACCCCGACGAGCGCAAGGCCTAGTCGCGGACCAACAGCAGGGTCCCCGCCGCCAGCAGCGCGATTCCCAGCACCTTGTCCCAGGTCACGGCACGCTCCTCCAGCCCGAGCACCCCGAGCCGGTCCAGCACGACCGAGAGCGTGAGCTGCCCGGCGATCACGGCCGCGGTGACACCTCCGGCCCCGAGCTCCCGTACCGCGACCAGGGTGGTCACCACGATTGCGACCCCGCCCAGGCCGCCCAGGACCCAGTAGTACCAGGGGGGCGTCCGGGCGCCCTCGTCGCCGGCGACTCCCCCCGCGAAGGCGAAGGTGAGGACAAGTACGCAGATCGTCCCCACGACGAAGTTCACCGAGGCGGCCCCCAAGGTCCCGACGCGCTCCGACAGCACGTTGTTCGCGGGCGCCTGCGCCGCGACGAACCCGCCCGCCGCCACCGTCGCGAGCACGGCGAGCTCCTTGGTCACTTGGCTTCGAGCCAGTTCTCGCCGGCGCCCACGTCCACCTCGAGCGGCGGGTCCATCGCGAAGGCGCCCGCCATCTCGCGGCGGACGATCTCCGACGCCCGCTCGACCTCGGCCTCCGGGCCCTCGAACAGGAGCTCGTCGTGGATCTGGAGCACGAGCCGCGTCTCGAGGCCGGCCGTGCGCAGCTCGTCGCGGCAGCGCACCATCGCCACCTTGATGATGTCCGCGGCGGTGCCCTGGATGACCATGTTCACCGCGAGCCGCTCGCCGAGGCTGCGCGTCTGGAACTGGCGCGAGCGCAGCTCGGGCACGCGGCGGATGCGACCGAAGAGCGTGCTGACGTAGCCCTCCGTCGTGGCGCTCGCGATCGTCCTGTCGATGAACTGCTTCACCTTCGGGAAGCGCTCCAGGTAGGCGTCGATGAACTGCTGCGCCTCCTCCTTCTCGATCTGGAGCCGGTCGGCCAGCCCGAAGGCGGACAGCCCGTAGACGATCCCGTAGTTGACCATCTTGGCCTTCGAACGAGTGCCGGGGTCGGTCTTCCCGCCCAGGATCGCCTCGGCGGTGGCGGTGTGGACGTCCTCGCCGCGGCGGAAGATCTCCTTCAGGGCGGGCTCGTCGGCGATGTGGGCCAACAGCCGCAGCTCGACCTGTGAGTAGTCGGCCGAGATCAGCCGGCAGCCGGGCTCGGCGACGAAGCAGGCGCGGATCTCGCGCCCCTGCTCGGTTCGGATCGGGATGTTCTGGAGGTTGGGGTCGGTGCTGGAGAGCCGCCCGGTGGTGGTGGCCGTCTGATTGAACGTCGTGTGCAGGCGGCCGTCGGCGCCCACAAGCTCCGGGAAGGCGTCGAGGTAGGTCGACTTGAGCTTCGTGACCTCGCGCCACTCCTCGATCGCCGGGACGATCTCGTGCTCGTGGCGGATCGCCTGGAGCACCCGGGCGTCGGTCGAGAAGCCGGTCTTGCCGCGGCGCTTGCGCGACAGCTGCAGCTTGTCGAACAGGATCGGCGCCAGCTGCTGCGGCGAGCCGATCGTGAACTCCTCGCCGGCCAGCTTCCAGACCCGCCGCTCGAGCTCGACGGCGCGCCGGTCGAACCGCGCGCTGATCTCGGCCAGGTGCTCCACGTCCAGCTTGATCCCGGCGCGCTCCATCTCGACCAGCACGTCCACCAGCGGCAGCTCGATCTCGTGGAACAGCCGCGTGAGCCCGTCCTCCTCGAGGCGGTCGCGCTGGCGCTCGGCGAGCACGCGGGTGAGCACGGCCCGCTCCGCGGCGCCGTCCTCTCCGTTCACATGGGCGCCGAGACC
>JBOGXT010000097.1:0-1610 GCA_050694635.1 Thermoleophilaceae bacterium | reverse complement strand
GCTCCACGATGCCCTTCGCGTCCTCCCGGACGATCCGGCCCCACCAGGCGCCATACAGGACGTCGAAGTCGAACGGCTCGAGCGTCCGCGCGATGTGCTCCACCGCCGCGGCCGGCAGCGGGATCAGGTTCGGGTAGCTGTACATGAAGCTCACATGCGAGCTGTCGGGAATCACCTGCACGATGTCGCCGGACAGCAGCGCTCCGCGCCCGTCCGCCCCACCCGCCCAGTGCAGTACGGTGCCGCCGGCGAAGTGACCGCCGCACCGCACGAGCGTCAGGCCGTCGCCGAGCTCCTTCACCTCGCCCTCCCACAGCTCGATCGCCGGGTCGGGGCGCATGATCCATCGCTCGTCGGCGGCGTGGATGTAGACCGGGCAGTCGAAGCTGTCCGCCCACTCGACCATGCCCGTGTAGTAGTGCGGGTGCGAGATGGCGATGCCGGTGAGGCCGCCGCGCCTCTCGACCTCCTGCGCCGCGGCCTCGTCGACCAGATGGACGCAGTCCCAGAGCAGGTTGTCGACCAGCAGCGCGCGCTGGCCGATCGCGAACCAGGGCTCCACGCCCACCCCCGGCAGCTCCTCGTCGTCACGGATCTCGTTGCGATGGTCGGCGCTCAGCTCGTCCAACGTGGTCCAGCGCTGGCCCCCGTGCGGCACGTACTGGCGCGCGTCGGCGCAGATCGGGCACTCGGCCGGCTGCGCCTCGCTCTCGGCGAACTGGGTCCCGCAGGTCGCGCAGATCCAGCGTGTCATCCGGCGAGCGCGGCGAGCAGGCGGTCGACCTCCGCCTCGCTCGTGTAGTGGAGGAAGCCGGCGCGCATCGCGCCGCCGCCCTCGGCGAGGCCGAGCGCCCGCATCGGCTCGAGGGCGTAGTACTCGCCGTCCCACACGTACAGATCCAGCTCGCCGAGCCGCTCGGCGGTCTCGCGCGGCGTCTCGCCGGCCACACGCAGGCAGAACGTCGGCGTCCGGCCCTCCACGCCATGAATGCCGTACAGCTCCACGCCGTCGGGGAGCCCGTCGAGGAAGCGGCGCGCCAGGGCGTCCTCGTGTCCATGGATCCGCTCGAGGGCGAGGTCGAGCGAGCCGCCGCCGAGCGAGCGCAGGTACTCGATCGCGGCCACCGTGCCCGCCACCGCCTCGTGCGATTGCGTGCCGGTCTCGAAGCGGTGCCCGGGCGGGTGCTCGTCCGCGGGGCGCACCCGGTCGGCCGGCAGCGACTCGGCCAGGTCGGGGCGGATCGCCGCGATGCCCCAGTGCGGCCCGAAGAACTTGTACGGCGAGCAGAGCAGCACGTCGAGGCCCCACTCGCGGGCGCGCAGACGCCGGTGCGGCGCCAGGTGCACGCCGTCCGCCCATGCGAGCGCGCCCACGGCGTGAGCGGCGGCCGCAATCCGGGCAGGGTCGGTGAGCGAGCCCACCGCGTTCGAGGCGAGCGTGAACGCCACCACGCGCGTGCGCTCGCCGATCAGCTCCTCGAGCGCGTCGAGGTCCAGCGTCACGTCGTCGACCCGGAGCGGCGCGGTCCGGACCACGAGCGCGTGGTCCTCCGCCACCACCAGCCAGGGCGACACGTTCGCGTCGTGGTCGAGCGCGGTCACCACGATCT
>JBOGXT010000096.1:0-3194 GCA_050694635.1 Thermoleophilaceae bacterium | reverse complement strand
CGCCCGCGCCCAGGCAAGCGGGCTGGCCGCGCGGCTGCGCGAGCTCGGCGCCGCGGTGCTGGAGACGCCGGCGATCAGGATCGAGCGGCGCGCCGTCGAGCTGCCGGATCTCGCCGCCTACGACGTGGTCTGCTTCACCAGCCCCAACGGTGTGCGGCTGTTCTTCGATGCCCTGGAAGGCGACGCGCGCTCGCTCGCCGGCGCCGCGGTCGCGGCCATCGGGCCGAGCACCGCAGCCGAGCTGCGTCGGCACGGAATCCGCGCCGACGTGGTGCCGGAAAGCTTCGTGGCGGAAGGGCTGCTGGAGGCCCTGCCCGAAGTCCGCGGGCGCCGCGTCCTCGTTGCCCGTGCGGCCGATGCCCGCGACGTCCTTCCGGACGGGCTCCGCGAGCGCGGCGCGTCGGTCGATGTGGTCGCTCTGTATGACACCGTCGCCGAGCCGATCTCCGCCGACCAACGGCGGGCAATGACGGCGTCGACCTACGTGACCTTCACGTCGAGCTCCACCGTGCGGTTCTTCCTCGAGGGCGGCGGCGAGCTGTCCGATGGCGCGCGCGTCGTCTCGATCGGCCCCGTGACCAGCGCCACTCTGCGTGAGCACGGCATCGAGCCGCACGTGGAGGCCGAGCGCCACGACATCGACGGCCTCGTTGACGCGATCGTGGAGGATGTGCGCCGGTGATCGTCACCCTGCTCACCGACTACGGCCGCGACGACGACTTCGTCGGCGTCTGCCACGGCGTGATCCGCTCGATCCACCCCGACGCGCAGATCGTGGACATCACGCACGGCATCCGCCGCTACGCGGTGCGGCAGGGCGCTCTGGTCCTGCGCAACACGCTCCCCTACATGCCGGCCGGCGTGCACGTGGCGGTGGTCGATCCGCAGGTGGGGACCGAGCGGCGCGCCGTGGCGCTTCGCGCCGCCGACGGCCGCATCCTCGTGGGCCCCGACAATGGCCTCCTCAGCCTGGCCTGGGAGCGCTGCGGAGGGGTCGAGCTGGCCGCCGACGTGACGCGCTCGCCGCACCGGCTCGAGCCGGTATCGGCCACGTTCCACGGCCGCGACATCTTCGCGCCGGTGGCCGCCCACCTGGCGCTCGGGGCCGAGCTGGCGGACGCCGGCGAGCCGCTCGACCCGGACGAGCTCGAGGTCGTCGTACTGCCCGAGCCGCGCGCCGAGGAGGGCCTGCTCGTGGCGCACGCGCTGGTGGTGGACCGCTTCGGCAACGTCTCCCTGGACGTGGACCACGACGACACGGCGGGCACCGGCATCGCGCTCGGCGCGACCGTGGAGATCGAGGCGGCCGGGGAGCGCTACCTCGCCACCTACGCGCAGACCTTCGCGGACGTCCGCCCGGGCGAGCTGATCGTCTACGAGGACGCCTACCGGACGCTCGCGGTGGCGATCAACCGCGGCGACGCCGCCGGCACGCTCGGCCTGAAGCCAGACGCCGAGGTGCGCCTGCGGCCGCGATGATCGGGCGCCCCCGGGTCCACCTCCGGGTGACCGACTCGACGAACCAGCGCGCCCGCGCGCTGGCCGCGGCGGGGGCGCCGCACGGCACTCTGGTCACGGCCCGGGAGCAGACCGCGGGGCGCGGGCGCCAGGGGCGCGTCTGGGTGGCTCAGCCCGGCGACGCGCTCCTAATGTCGATCGTGTTGCGCGAGCCGGGTGAGGCGCTGCCGCTCGCGGCCGCGGTCGCGGTCTGCGAGGCGCTGCCGGTGGAGGCCGCGATCAAGTGGCCGAACGACGTCTGGATCGAGCGGCGGAAGGTGGCCGGCATCCTCGTGGAGGGGCGGCCGCAGGAGGGGTGGGCGGTGCTGGGCGTCGGGGTGAACGTGCGCTATGCGCCGCCGCTCGAGCACGTGACCGCGCTTGGCTCCGCCATCGACGTCGAGGAGTTGCTCGCGCGCCTGCTCCTCGCCCTAGAGCGCTGGCTGGCCGCGCCGCTGGCCGAGGTCCTGGCCGCGTGGCGCTCCCGCGATGCGCTTCTAGGTCAGCCGGTGCGCTGGCAGAACGGCAGCGGTAAAGGGGCGGGTATCGACGAGAGTGGCGCACTCTTGGTGGACACCGATTCGGGCCGAATCGCCCTCGATGCCGGCGAAGTGCACCTGTTGCGCTGACCCTCGGCACGTTACGGCGGATATGTCGCCGTAACGTGACGGACCCCCTGCTCAGGCGGCGTCGCGCTCCTCGTCGGGCTCGTCAGGTGCGTCCTGCTCGTCCTTGCCGGGTGTCTCGTCCGCCTCTGGTTGCCGCTGTTCGCGCGTCTCCGTGGCCTCCACGGCGTCGGCGCCCTCAGCGCCCCCGCCGCCCTTCTTGCGCCGCCGCCGGCCACCGCGCCGGCGCTTCCCCTTCGGGAAGTTCTTCAGGAGCTCGCGGGCCAGCGCGCTCGGCTTGCGGGCCATCCGCATCCGCGCGCCGTCCAGCACCTGCTGCGCCTCGGGCGTGTGCGTCAGCGCCGCGGCCAACAGCGCGGCGGACAGGCGCCGGTCCTGCTTGCGCGCCGCCTGCACGAGCCGGCGCGCGTTTCGCGCGTGCGCGACGCCCGCGGAGTTGACCAGCAGGCCCAGCAGCCGCTTCGTCTCCGGCCAGCGCTGCACCGCGTACTCCTCGTGCACCTCGCGCGAGTACTCGGCCAGGTGCCAGAGCCAGCGCGCCGCCTGGTCGCGCCGGCCGATCGGCTTCTCGGTGAGCGCCTGCAGCAGCACCTTGACGCCCTCGCGGCGCTCGTCGCGCGACCACCCGCCGACGATCTCGACCGCGTCGTCGAACGCCTCTCCGTCGCGCAGGTTGCCGACCTCGCCGAGCGCGCGCAGGCGCAGCTGCGTGTTGCGGTTGCGTCGCAGGCAGGTCACGAGGAAGAGCCGGCGCAGCTCGCCGGTCGAGTCGAAGTGCAGCATCGCCTTCGCGCGCCGCCAGTTGTTCGACGCCACGCGGGCACCGGCCAGCATCGCCCAGGCCTGCTGCTGGCCCCAGGTCAGGTGCTCGACGGCCATGCGCCACAGCTCGCGCTCGAAGACCTGCGCGCGCCGGTCCTCGTCAGCGGTGACCGGCACCACGCGCCGCTCCACCCGCAGCCGGCGCCCGCGGCCGCGCCGTACCGGGCCGACCACGATCGCGCCGCCACGGTAGACGTCGCGATCCAGGAGCGAGTGCAGCGTGACCACCGGATCGTCGTGCTTGGTCGC
>JBOGXT010000095.1:0-2428 GCA_050694635.1 Thermoleophilaceae bacterium | reverse complement strand
GCCGCCACCAGCGCGGGCTCATCGAGGCCGAAGGCGGCGCCGACGGCGCGGCGCAGGCCGCTGATCCCGCCCGGCCCGATGCGCATGATCGCCGCGACCAGGCCGCGCAGCTGCTCGCCCTCCGGTGCGACCCCGAGCGTGTGCAGGCCGTCCTTGACCTGGATGTCCTTGATCTCGCACAGGTAGCCGTCGATGTGCTCGACGAGCGCCTCGAGGTCGTCGGGGCGCTCCTCGATCCCGAGGTCCGCCTGCAGGTTCGCGCGCTCGACCGCGCTCCAGATCCGCGCCGCGAGACCGGGCAGCTTGCCGGGGTCGAGCACCTCGAGGCGCGCGTGGTCGTCGAGCAGATCCTCGAGCTCGGCCAGCTCGTCGTAGGTCTCGGCGCGCATCATCGGCGGCACCAGGTGGTCGATGATCACCGCGTGGGCGCGGCGCTTCGCCTGCACGCCCTCGCCGGGATCGTTGACCACGAACGGGTAGACGAGCGGCACGTCGCCGAGCGCCGCGTCGGGCGCACAGGCGGCCGACTGCGCCAGCGTCTTGCCGGGCAGCCATTCGAGCGTACCGTGCTTGCCGAGGTGGACGATCGCGTCGGCGCGCCAGACCCGGTCGAGCCACCAGTAGGCGGCGAGGTAGTGGTGGGTCGGGGGAAGCTTCGGGTCGTGGTAGATCGCGATCGGCTCCTCGCCGTAGCCGCGCGGCGGCTGGATCGCGACCAGCACGTTGCCGAGCTCGAGCCCAGCGATCACTAACTCCTCCCCGTCCACGTACTGGTCGCCGGGCGGGGGGCCCCAGCGATCCTCGATCGCGGTGCGCAGCGACTGCGGCAGCTCTCCGTACCACTCGACGTAGCGCCCGACCGCCAGCCGCAGCGGCGCCGCGGCAAGCTGCTCGTCGGTGAGGAACTCCGGGTCGTGCCCACCGGCCGCGATCAGCGCCTGCATCAGCTCGTCGCCGTGCTCGAAGGGCGAGTCGACCGTGTGGCCGTCCTCGGCGAGCGCGTGCAGCAGGCGGATCGCGCTCGCTGGCGTGTCCAGGCCGACCGCCATGCCGACGCGGGCGTGGCGGCTCGGGAAGCTCGTCAGGAGGACGGCGACGCGGCGGTCGGCGGATTCCAGGTACCGCAGGCGGGCGCTTCTGACGGCGAGGTGTGCAACGCGCGCGCAGCGCTCGCGATCCGCGACGTAGCGGGGAACGGCGATCCCGACCGCCGAGCCGCGATCGTCGCGCTCCTTGAACGAGATCACCCCCGCTAGCACGCGGCCGTCGAACTCCGGGATCGCCACCTGGGTCGCCGCGTCGAGGGGCGCGAGCCCCTCGCTGGATCGCTCCCAGGCGGCGCGCGAGCCGGTGGCGCAGACGGCCTGCAGCACGGGCACGTCGAGCGCCGCGAGCGCCTCGGCGTCCCACTCCTGCCAGTCGCCTCCCACCCCGCCCGGCACGGCCGCGTCGGCGGCGCCGGAGCCGCCGGTGGCGAGCATGGTCGTGATCAGGGCGTCGACGTGGCCGTCCAGCAGCTCCAGGGCCGGTACGCGACCGTCTGGATCGCGGCGGAGCGTGTAGCTCCAGACGGCGAGCGCGTTGCCGCCGGCAGCCTCGATCTCGCCGCAGAGGGCGTCGACGAACGCGGTGTTCCCGCTCAGGCGGTGGGAGCGGTAGAAGGCGATGCCGATCGTCGGCCGGGCGGGGTCGTGGCGGGCGAGCGCTCGCTCGAGCGGCATGTCGCCCTCGCCCGGCACGTAGACGCCGAGGTCCGCTACCGGGCGCGGCGGCTCGAACCCGAAGCCCTCGAGCAGGAACGTGTCCGCGAGGAAGCGGAGCAGCTGCTCCAGGTTCTCGGTGTCGCCGTGGCGCAGGTACTCCCCCGCCTGCCCCACTGCCCCGGCCGGCGCCAGGGAGAGGGACATCATCTCCGCATCGGGCTCAGCCTCGCCCCCGAGCGCGAGCAGGGCCACGCCACGCTCCCTAGAGCGCGCGCGCAGGAGGTCGAATCCGCCGGTCCAGCCGCGGCGGCCGCCGAGGATCCGGCAGAGCACGACGCGCGCCCCGGCGAGGATCTCCTCGACGAACCGCTCGTGGTCCTCCACGGCGCCGGGGTTGCCGCAGCGGACCTCGGGAAACCGCGCCGGCATACGCTCCACCGCGGCCGCCGCGGCCATGATCTCGGTGTCGGCGGTCGTGACGATGCGAAGCACCTAACGGCTCCGATCGGCGTGGGCGGGATGGCGCCGCGGCGCGTACACGCGCGGCGCTTGGCCGTTCTCGATTACCCGCGTCGTCGACGAGCCCACGATGAGCAGCGTCCGCATGTCCACCCTGGCGGCGTCCAGCTCCGCCAGAGGCGTGACGGTGACCGCCTCCTCGGCGCCCCCCACGTCGCGCGCCACGACGACGGGCGTCTCCGGCGGACGGTGGCGCAGCATCACCT
>JBOGXT010000094.1:0-3443 GCA_050694635.1 Thermoleophilaceae bacterium | reverse complement strand
CAGGTAGTACGCCGCCGCGATGTGCTTGCAGGGGTTCTCGGCGTCGGGGCAATCGCAACTGGCCTTCAGGTCCGTGTAGGACGTCGGGAACAGGCTCAGCTTGCAACCGGCGAGCACGTCCTCGATGTCGGGCGGCACCCGCCCCGCGAGCAGTTGCGCCAGCGGCAGCGCCCGCGCGGCCATCGCCCGCTCGGCGCGACGCCATTGGTGCTCGGACAGCAGCTTCGCGCGGATGCGCACGCGATAGGGCGTGTAGCGCGTCCCCTGCACCTTGGCGAGGGCGATGCCCGGCTCGACCTCCAGCTCGGTGACCTGACCGTCGCGCGCGTAATCGCGCCCGCGCTCCAACCGCGAGCCGACGCCGAAGGACTCGAGCAGCTCCAGGAAGCGCCGCGACCACCACGTCTGCGCGTGCTCGCCCGCGGCCGGGCCGCCGGCGGGCGGCAGCGGACGGGCGGGCTCGAACTCGGGAGCGCCCATCACGCGGCCACCGCGTCGCCCGAGAGCGCGACGAGCTTGCGCAGCCGTG
The DNA here is from genome assembly GCA_050694635.1 of Thermoleophilaceae bacterium. GTDB lineage: Bacteria > Actinomycetota > Thermoleophilia > Solirubrobacterales > Thermoleophilaceae > JACVRW01. The sequence continues at coordinate 2,914 of JBOGXT010000094.1, read as the reverse complement.
CGGTGTCCAGCTCGGTCAGCCACGCCTCGCCGCTGCCGACGATGCTCTCGGCCAGGTCGCGCTTCTCGGCGATCAGCTCGTCGATGCGCTCCTCCAGCGTGCCCAGGCAGGTGAGCTTGCGCACCTGGACGTTCTTGCGCTGGCCGATCCGAAACGCGCGATCGGTCGCCTGGTCCTCCACCGCCGGGTTCCACCAGCGATCGAAGTGGATGACGTGGTTGGCCGCGGTGAGGTTCAGCCCTGTGCCGCCGGCCTTCAGCGAGAGGACGAACAGCGGCGGCCCGTCATCGGCCTGGAAGCGGGCGACCATCTCGTCGCGAGCGCCCTTCGGGGTGCCGCCGTGCAGGAACAGCACCTCGCGGCCGGTGCGCTCCTGCAGGTGGGCGCGCAGGTCGTGCCCGAACTCGGCGAACTGCGTGAAGCAGATCGCGCGATCGCCCTGGGCCAAGGCCTCCTCGACGATCTCCTCGAGCCGCGCAAGCTTGCCGGAGCGCCCGTCCAGCAGCGAGCGGTCCCTGAGCAGGTGGGCCGGATGGTTGCAGACCTGCTTGAGCTTCACGAGCGCGGCGAGGATGATGCCGGAGCGCTCGATCCCCTCCGCGCGCGAGGCCTTCTCGAGCATCTCGTCGACCACGGCCTGGTAGAGCGTCGCCTGCTCGCGCGTCAAGTGGCAGTCGACGCGCATCTCGATCTTCTCCGGCAGGTCGCTGATGATGTCCTTGTCCGTCTTCAGCCGGCGCAGGACGAAGGGTCCGGTGGCCTGTCGCAGACGCCGGGTGGCGCCAGCGTCGCGGTAGCGCTCGATCGGATGCGCGAAGCGCTCCCGGAAGCCCGTCGTCGACCCCAGCAGCCCCGGATTGAGGAAGTCCATGATCGAGTGCAGCTCGCTGAGGCGGTTCTCGACCGGCGTGCCGGTCAGCGCGACGCGATGGCGCGCCTGCAGCGTGCGGATCGCCCGCGTCTGCTTGGCCTCAATCGACTTGATGTTCTGGGCCTCGTCGAGGACGACGCGCTCCCACGTGACCTTCGCCAGCGCGTCGCGATCGCGCAGGGCCAGTGCGTAGGTCGTGACGACGAGATCCGACGCGCGCGCCGCGCGCGCGAAGGCGGGGCCCCTCGGCCGCTCGCGTCCGTGATGCACGTGCACGCGCAGGCCGGGCGCGAAGCGCTGCGCCTCGCGCTCCCAGTTGCCAGCCACCGACATCGGGCAGATCAGCAGCGTCGGGCCCACCTTCCGGCGGCGCCGCGCGTTCGCCGGTGGCCGCTCGCGCTCGGACAGCAGCAGCGCGAGCAGCTGGATCGTCTTGCCCAGGCCCATGTCGTCGGCCAGGCACGCGCCGAGCCCGACGCTGGACAGGAACGCCAGCCAGGCCAGGCCGCGCTCCTGGTAGGGCCGCAGCTCCCCGACGAACGCCCGCGGCGTGGAGATCCCCTCGAGCTTGCGGTCGCAGTCGGCGCCCAGCAGGTCGCCCAGCCAGCCGGTCGCTTCCAGCTCCACGTCGAGCTCGTCTGTGGAGCGCTTGGCGCCGTCCAGGCCGAGGCCCTCGCGCAGCAGCTCGTCCGCCGCCGCTCGTCCACGCCGCCGCCGGCGCGCCAGGAAGCGCAGCGCCGCCTCGACGTCGTCGGACCGCAGCGAGATCCAGCGTCCCCGGGCCTTGACGAGCGGGACCTTCAAGGAAGCCAGCGCCTCCAGCTCTTCGAGCGTGAGCGTCACGTCGCCGATCGCCGCCTGCCACTCGAACGCGCACAGCCCCTCCAGGCCGAACAGCCCGGTGGACTCCCCCCGCTCGCCCACGGGATCCACGCTCAGCCTGGCGCGCAGACGCTGACGCCACCACGGTGGCACCAGCACCGCGAAGCCACCCTGCTCGAGCGCCGGCGCCGCGTCCCGGAGGAAGCGGTGGGCGCCGTCGGCGTCCAGCTCGACGTGCGTGGGCGCCGCCTCCCGCAGTGCCGGCTCGAGGTCCGGCCAGAGTCGCAGCGCGTACCCCAGGCCGCCGAGCAGCCGTTCCTGCGGATTCTCGAGCATGCGCCCCAGCGCCGTGAGCCGCTCGCTGTGCGCCCACACGTCGACGGCGGGAACCAGGACGCTCGGGTCCTCCTTGGACTGCAGCAGGATCTCCACGCGCCACGGCTCGTCCGCGTCGGGTGGCTCCTTGGCGGCCTGCGGCTCCTCGGCCTCCTCGCCGTCCTCGGACTCGCCGGGCGGCACGAGCCGGAAGCACGTCCGGAACATGCGCTGCGTCGCGTAGCGCTGGGCCTCCGCCCACCATCCGTCCAGCTGCTCGGCCAGAGCCGCCAGCTCCCACGGGTCTCCGGCCACGATCGGGTCGTCGGCCGCGAGCGCCGCCAGCCAGGCGTCGACCGGTGATTCACACGGCGCGTCGCCGGAAGGATTCGGCAGGGAAGCCGAATCCTTCGGATTCAGTTCCTCGTCGAGCAGCTCACGGGCGCCGGCGTCGACGATCACGGCGAGGACATCACTGACGACCGCGGGAGGCGCGTCGGTGCAGCGATGCGCGGCCACGGCGGCCGGCATCGCACGCCGCAGCAGCTCGACCCGGACGGCGTCCTCGGGATCGTCGGTGACGGGCAGCCACCGGGCGACCCAAGCATCGCCCCGGCGCACGAGCCCCGCGCGAAGCCGCCCGCGCGCCACGAGCTCCAGCGCGAGCTTGGCCGCCTCGGCCAGGAAGCGCAGCGAGTCTCCGATCACGACCCCCGCCACCGGGCGCGGCGGCAGGCCGAGCGCGACATCCAGGAGCGCCGCTCCAGCGGGCACGGCGAGGACCGGGGCGGCCCAGACTTCGACGCCGTCGAAGCCGCCGCCGTCGCTCGCGGCTCGCAGCAGTTGCGGTGACGGCTGCGGGCCGTTCGCCGAAGACGGCAGCGACAAGGTCAGCGTGTCGCGTGC
>JBOGXT010000093.1:0-2702 GCA_050694635.1 Thermoleophilaceae bacterium | reverse complement strand
CCCTGCTTTGTCTGGTCGGCGGCGTCGTAGGTGCCGATGACTTGTTCCCAGCCGATGTCGCCGTGAGCGTCGTGGAAGCGTCGCCACTCGATGTCTCGCATCGACCAGATCCGCCGCACCGACGTTTCGACCAGCTTCCGTTGCAGCCCGAAACACGACACTTCCGCGCCCAGGTCGCCGCCGGTCAACCGCAAGGTGACGTCCTCGAGCTGGCCGTCCCAAATGCTCTGCGTGTCGTAAACGAGGCGGACGCGGCTGAGCTTCGGAAGCTCGCGGCTCCAGCGGGCGGGGTCGCCCGGGAGCGCGAAGGTACAGGAGCCATAACCGCCGACTGCGGCAGAAGACCAGCGCAGCGACTGCTGCACGGGGGTGACGCGGAGCGCGGTCCGGCCCGGCCGGTCGATGACCGCTTCGAGAGAGATCACGAGCGGCACCTCCTCCGGCGCTAGACCTTCGCCTCACGATGTTCTAGTCTCGGTGCGCGAACCGCCGTCAACGCACCCCTGACCGGTTCGTCGGCCAGCGCCCTTTCGGGCGCTCGGTCGTTCAGAGGCCCTTCACGAACGAGAAGCGCGGCCGGTACTCAACACTCGCAAGCGCCCTGTATGGGCCGCCGTGGAAGCGCAAGGCGGTCGCGCCGGCCTCCGAGTACACATGGCCGCCGACGCCGACGGTCAGACGATCCGTTTCTCTCGGAATGAGCTCGGGGGAGAGGCAGCCGCGATAGTGGCGGCCCAGGTCCTGCGTGAAGATGTTGGAGGACGGGACGCTGAACTGGAGCGCGTCGCCCCGGGTGATGCCGTCGACGACGACGCGACCAGCGAAGAACGTGTGCTGAAGAGCGACGGCGCCGCTGGTGTCGGTAGCGATGACGTTGTACCACGTGGGGTAGAGCAACCCCTGCGGGATGATGGCTGCGTCCTCATCGAGAGGAAGAAGGTGGATGCCGCCGCATTGGACACGGGGGGAGGCGACGCCCTGGTTCGTCGTGCCGGCTTTCGTCCACACGCGAAAGCTGAAGTTCGCGGACGGTGCGCCTGACCCGCCGCGAGGGAGTGCAAGCTCGCCGAGGTCCACCAGCTGGAAGGCGGTGGGGGTGAGCGACGGGTGCGTCTCCCAGCTAGGGTTCCCGACGGGGACGACGGTGGCGGGGAATCCTGCGGTTGCGAGCCGCTCCACGCGGGAGAGGGCGGTGTCGAGGGCGACCTGCCAGGGGATCGCCTGACTCGGCAGGACGCGGAACCAGCCGAGCGCGCGCCAGCGGCCACGGTACAGCCGCTCGGCCGGTGCTGAGACGTCCAGCCGGAACGTGTCCCCCCACTGGCCGTGCGTGGGGGAGATCGCCACGTCAAGGGCGATACCTCGCGGGGCCCCAACTTCGGCGCGCTTCGTGGCGGCCAGGATCGGGAGCACGAGCACGGAGCTGCTCGTGGCGGCATAGAACCCGCTGGGGTTCAGGAAGGTGGTCGCACCGGAGGCGTGGCCGAGACCCCACCACAGCGAGTCGAAGTTGATGCCGGAATCCCCGAACTGGCTCGCGTCTTCGCCCTGCGTCGCGACGAACGTCAGGCGGGCAAGAGCGGGAACGTCCCCGATGATCGAGGCCGGATTCCAGGTGAGGTCGAACGGGATCGACGCCGGTGCTACTGAGGCGAGCAGGATCTCGGTGGGCCAGTACCCGAACGGCTGTGTGTCCAGCTCCAGAGTTCCGCGGGTGCGGCCGACCGCCCATTCGCGCGTGTGGTAGGCGGGTCGCCAGCGGCCGGAGAGCCCGTCGAAATGCACAGCCTCCGCAGACGGCACCCCTTGAGGCTGCGCGACCAGCTTCCACGGTCCCGGCCGAGCGGCCAACCTGAGCGCAGCCTGGAACGCCGCCAATGACTTCCCGTCCGCCCCCGACGGCAGCACCAATGGCAGCTGCCAGGTGCGGATCCGGGAGGACTCGAACCCGAACACCCCGCCGTCCCTGGCCAGGCTCTCCGCGTAGACGGGCTGGTCGAGCGCAGCGAAGCCGAGGTCGAGCGGTTCGCTCACCTCGAGGAACGAGCCCAGGTTGTAGACGCTGCCGCCCGCCGCGTGGAGGAAGAACGAGTCCACCTAGAACCTCCGCGCCCGCGCGCGCTCAGAGGCCCGCGAGCCGATCCGCGACGAGATCATGTCGGATGCGCGCACCGCCTCCGCACGGATCCGACGGGTATCCACGGCCCCGTCCTCGACGATGACGTTCACGACCAGCGGCGGTGTGAAGGCGCCGTCGCCACCGCGGACTTTCCGCGCCATCGGCTCGGGCAGAACCATCTCCCCCTTGTGCAACCCCCCCAGCCCCGTCTCGGGCACAAACCGGATCCCGTGCCGGAACCCGCCCAGCACGCTCATCTGTGCCCCCTGAATCCCGAGGGCGAGCTTCAGCTGGCCGAGCTGCGCGATCAGCCGAGCAACGTCGGGGCCTTCCCGCTCGCCCACGTCGGCCTGTCGCAACTCGCGCATGTCCAGCCGTGCGGAGGCGATGTCGAACGGGACGTCCCCCAGCTCACGCCTGAGCGACCGGCGCTCGAACCCTTCGAGGTTCTTGTTCCGCAGCCGGCGGCGGATCCTGACGCGGCGTCGGCGCAAAGCCCGGATCAGCCGCTGCCGGTTCCCGACCAGCCTGCGCGTCTCGTGCGGGCCGAACTCCTCCGCCTCCTCCGACCGGGGCAGGCTGA
>JBOGXT010000092.1:0-12346 GCA_050694635.1 Thermoleophilaceae bacterium | reverse complement strand
ACCTCGAGTTCACCGAGGGCATGCAGTTCGACAAGGGCTACATCTCGCCCTACATGGTCACCGACCAGGACCGCATGGAGGCGACCCTCGAGGATCCCTACATCCTCATCGCCAACCAGAAGATCGGGTCCGTGCGGGACATCCTGCCGGTGCTCGAGCAGGTCATCCAGTCGGGCAAGCCGATCCTGGTCATCGCAGAGGACGTCGAGGGCGAGTCCCTCGCCACCTTCGTGGTGAACAAGCTCCGCGGCACCTTCACGGGCGTCGCGGTCAAGGCCCCCGGCTTCGGCGACCGCCGCAAGCGCATGCTCGAGGACATCGCCATCCTGACCGGCGGCGAGGTCATCACCGAGGAGATGGGCCTCAAGCTCGAGAACACCCAGCTCTCGCAGCTCGGCCGCGCCCGCCGCGTGGTGGTGGCGAAGGACACGACCACGCTCGTGGACGGTGCCGGCGAGAGCGAGGCCATCAAGGGCCGCATCAACCAGATCAAGACCGAGATCGACAACACCGACTCGGACTTCGACCGCGAGAAGCTGCAGGAGCGGCTGGCGAAGCTGGCCGGCGGCGTCGCGGTGGTCAAGGTCGGCGCTGCCACCGAGACCGAGATGAAGGAGAAGAAGCACCGCGTGGAGGACGCGCTGCAGGCCACCCGGGCCGCCCTCGAGGAGGGCATCGTTGCGGGCGGCGTCGTGGCGCTGCTGCGGGCGCAGGACGCCATCAAGCTCGACGCCTACGAGGGCGACGAGCGCACCGGCGCGCAGATCGTGTTCCGCGCGCTGGAGGAGCCGCTGCGCCAGATCGCGGACAACGCGGGGCTCGAGGGCTCCGTCGTGGTCAACGACGTGCGCAACGCGAAGGGCAAGAACGACGGCCTCAACGCCGAGACCGGCGAGATCGTCGACCTCGTCGCGGCCGGCGTGATCGACCCCGCCATGGTGACCCGCTCCGCGCTCCAGAACGCCGCCTCGATCGGGAAGAACATCCTGACGACCGAGGCGATCGTCGCGGAGATGCCGGAGAAGGAGGCCGCCGGAATGCCGGGCGGCATGGGTGGTATGGACGGCATGATGTAACGGTCGTAACGTCCAAAGCATGTCGGAGGCTTCGCCGAATGGCGAAGGCTCCGGCCGTCTGAGTGACTAGGCAAGGGCCCGCTTCGGCGGGCCCTCGTCGTTCAGGACCCCAGCACGCTCCCCATCGGCATCGGGCGCACGCCGAGCGACTCGGCGTCGGCCGTCCCGCGCTCGCTCGTCATCGGCTCCTCCATCAGCTCGGCCTCCTCCCAGGTCGCGAAGACCCTCGGTCCGCCGAGCTTCCGCAGCAACCGAAGAGAGGCCCTCACGACAGGCAGGGGTAGGTGCACCAGCCGGCGCCTCGAGCTGGCCGTGCGAACGATGTCGTCGTAGGAGAGCGTCTCCGGCCCGGCCAGCTCGAAGGCGCGCCGCTTCGGGCCCGACGCCATCAGCGCGGCCGCCACGCAGTCGGCCACGTCCTCGGCCCAAATCGGCTGGTAGAGCGCCCGTCCCGAGCCCGACACCGGGATGGCCGGCAGGTAGGAGAACCGCTCCAGCAGCGTGAGCCACGGGTCGCCGGGCGTGTAGACGATCGAGGGGCTGAAGATCGTCGTCTCGAGCGACGAAGCCTCCACGGCCTCACGCGCCAGCGCCTTGGCGCGGAAGAAGCGCGTGCGCGAGTGGTGCGCCGCGCCCATCGCGGAGAAGAACACGAAGCGGCGCGCCCCCGCGCGCTCGGCGGCCCGCACCAGCCGCAGCGTGGCCACCGCGTTCAGCTCCTCGATCGAGGCGCGCGGCTCGTCGCGGATCGCCGCGGCCAGGTGCACGACCGTGTCCACGCCCCGCAGCGCGTTGCGAAACGAGGGCGGGTCGGCGAGGTCGCCCAGCGCGATCTGCACTCGCACGCGGCGGTCGCCGAGCCGGCGCGGGTCGCGCACGAGGCAGCGCACCGGCTCCCCGATGCCGGTCAGGCGCCGAAGCAGCGCCGAGCCGATCGTCCCGGTGGCGCCCGTGAGCAGGATCATCTGCCGACCACGACGGTCCGCCACGGCGAGCGCTCGTTGCGGTGCGTCTCGACCTCGGCGAAGCCCGCCTCCCGCATCCACGAGCGGACCTCCGAGGGCGTGAAGTTGCGCGAGTGGCTCCAGGCGTAGAAGAGCAGCGACGAGATCGCGCCGTGCTCCGAGACCTGCTCGCCCGGCTCCGGCCGGGCCGAGTCGCCGATCACGAGGCAGCCGCCCGGGCGCAGCGCCTCCCGCGCCATCCGGCACAGCGCGCGGTCGCGCTCCTCCGGCAGGTGGTGGATCAGGTTGAAGACGGAGACGACGTCGAGGTCGTCGCCGAGCCCGAGCTCGAAGATGTCGCCCTCGTGGAAGGAGACGCGGTCGGCGTAGCCCTGCTCCGCCACGATCCCGCGCCCCACCGCGGCGCTCGGGGGCAGGTCGAGCACGGTCGCGTGCAGGCCGGGGTGGCGCCGGCACATCGCCATCGAGAAGCCGCCGTGGCCGCCGGCCACGTCGACCATGCGGCGCGGATCCTCCACCGGCACCACCGCGGCATTCGCGTCCTGCTCGGGCCGCGAGATCTCGAACAGGCCGCGGATGTAGGCCTCCCAGCGCGCCGAGTCGCCGCGGCGCTCCTCGTGCATCGCGTAGGCGGCGCCGTCGCGCACCGCCTCGGGCAGTAGGTCCAGCACCTGCCAGTGCAGGTCCCCCTGGGCGCCGACGAAGGTGGCAATCGACTCCGGCGAGGAGCTCACCAGCAGGCGCTCCGACACCGCGCTGTTGCGCAGCCGCCCGTCCTCGGCGGGCTCCACGTAGCCCATCGTGAGCAGGGCGGTCAGCAGGGTCTCGGCGCCCAGCGGGTCGAGCGACAGCCGCTCGCCGAGCTCCGCGACGCCCGCGGGCTCCTCGTGCAGCGCGTCGAACACGCCGAGCATCACCGCCGTGCTGAGCGCCCGCGCGGCGACCAGCCCCGTGAACGAGTCGGCGAAGGGATCGGGTTCGCCTAGAGCCAGTGCCGCTGCTCCTGCTGGCCGGGCGGCACGCGGGCGGGATCGATCCCGAGCTTCTGCGCCTGCCTGCGGCCCCGCGCACCCAGCATCCTCGAGGTGATCGCCATGCCCCCAACGATAGAATCGCGCGCTCCATGGCCTACGTCATCGCCGAACCCTGCATCGACACCAAGGACAACTCCTGCGTCGAGGTCTGCCCGGTCGACTGCATCCATCCGACCCCCGAAGAGCCCGATTACGACCAGGTGACCCAGCTCTACATCGACCCGGAGGAGTGCATCGACTGCGACGCCTGCGTCGAGGCATGCCCGGTCGACGCATGCTTCGCCGAGGACCAGCTGCCAGACGAGTGGCAGAACTACATCCAGATCAACGCCGACTACTTCAAGCAGGCCAGTTAGCGGCCTACAGGGGCCATCGGCAGCGCCGTGCCGGTGACCTCCGGCACGGGCGGCCCCGACGGCGCCTGGAAGACCGCCAGCTCCTGGGGCGTCGCGGCGATCACGCCGCGGGCGGTGTGGTAGAGCGCCTGCGAGGCGGGTGCGTCGGGCTCCTCCAGCACCAGCGGACGGCCTTCGTCTGCGGAGACCCGGAGCTCCTCCTGGAGCGGGATCTTGCCGAGCAGGGGCACGTCGAGCTCGTCGGCCAGCAGCTGGCCGCCGCCCTCGCCGAAGATCGTGAAGCGCTCGCCGCTCGGGGTCGTGAAGCCGGACATGTTCTCGATCACGCCGGCGATCTCCAGGTCGAAGCGCTGCGCCGTCTCGGCGGCGCGCTTGGCCACCTTCTGTGCGGCCGGCTGCGGCGTGGTCACGATCACGAACTTCGCCTGCGGCAGCAGCTGGGCGAGCGTCATCGACACGTCGCCGGTGCCGGGCGGCAGGTCGATCAACAGGTAGTCGAGCTCGCCCCAGTCGACGTCCTCCAGGAACTGGCGGATCGCCTTGTGGAGCATCGGCCCGCGCCAGGTGATCGCCTGGTCGCGCTCGTTGAGGAAGAACTCGATCGAGATCACCTTCACGCCGCCGTGCGCGTCGAGCGGGAGGATCTTGCGCTGCGGCGAGACCATCGGGCGGCCGTGCACGCCGAGCATGCGCGGGATCGAGTAGCCCCAGACGTCGGCGTCCAGCGCGGCGGCCTGCTTGGCCTCCGCCTGGAGCGCGGCGGCGAGGTTGGCGGTGACGGTCGACTTCCCGACCCCGCCCTTGCCCGAGCCGATGCAGATCACGTTCTTGACGGCGGCGAGGGCGCCCTCGGGGAGCCCGTTCTGGCGCCCGAGGCGCTGGGCCAGCGACTGCTTCTCCTGGTCTGAGAGCACGTCGAAGCCGACGTTCACGCGTTCGACGCCGCCGAGCGCGACGACGCTCTCGACGACGGCCTTCTCGAAGTGGGCCCGGATCGGGCAGCCGGGGGTCGTGAGCGACACGAGCACGTCGACACGGCCCTCCTCGGGCTGCTCGATCGAGCGCACCATCCCCAGCGAGACGATGTCCTTGCGCAATTCCGGGTCGATGACGCTTCGAAGAGCGTCCTTGATCTGGTCCTGGGTGGGCATTCCGAACATTGTCGCAAAAGGGCCAGCGCCGCCCCTTTCGGGACGGCGCCGGCTGAGGGAGGAGAGATACTGCACTGGCGGTGAGATATGTATTGCCGCCAGCCTCACCCCGGCGCGGTCTCTCCGCGCCCGGCCGGGGGGAAGCCTGCCGAGGAGCTAGGCGATCGAGGTGACCCGCTGGCGCGCCGACTTCAGCTGCTTCTCGACCTCGCGACCGTTCTGCTTGACCGTCCGCACGGTCTTGTTGCGCCGCTGGCGCAGCTCGCGCTCCACGCGGGTGCGGGTGCGCTTGACCTCGCGCACGGCGCGGTTGCGGGCGGTGGTGCCGCGACGCTCGAACTTGCGCAGGTTCGTCGAGACGCGCTTGTGGAGCTTGCTCAGCTCCGCGTCGCGGGTCTCGCCGTCCGCGTAGGGCTTGACGGCGTCGATCACGCTGTCGCGCGCGACGAGCGTGGCTCCCACCGGGATCAGCACGGCACGCTCGGCCTGCGCCTGAACGACCTGGAGCGTGTTGAGCTCGGCCTTGGCGCGGGTCTCCGCGGCCCGGCGAGCCGACTGGCTGCGCTTGGCGGCGTTGCGACGGCGCGTGGCAGCAGCCTTCTGGGCGGTCGCCTCACGCTGAGTGGGGGTCTGGGTGGCCATTGGGGGACTCTCCTTCCCGTCGATTGGCCTGAGCCGGACTGCCCGGGCCCGAGGGGATCGACGTATGTTTGTTACTTCTAACTTAGGTAGAACTATACCAGCGAACACCTGTACGTAAACCCCCGCCGGCAAGCGGTTACACGGCGCTCTCGATTCCCCGGCTAGGCGGCGGCCGCGGGGGCGGGCCCGAGCCGCTCCAGCCATGCGGCGGGCTGCGACAGCTCCTCCGCCGTGGGGAGCGCCTCGGGCGACTCCCACACCCGGTTCAGCCCTTCCATGCCGGCGGCGTCCGCCACGGTGTCGCAGAAGCGCTTGCCGAGCTCGTACTGGCGCAGCTTGAAGTCGAGGCCGAGCAGGCGCTCCACAATGCGCTCGGGCGCCGAGCGGCTGCGGCGCCTGGCGTCCATGGCGCTGCGGAGCTTCTCGTGGCCCGGGATGGCCTCGGGCGCCACCGCGTCCATCACGTGCTCGGAGTAGCCCTCCACCACCGCCATCGCCGCCTGCACCCGAGCCATCAGCGCGCGCTGCTCGCGCGTCTGCACGAGCGCCGCCAGGCCCCCCTCGCGGAAGGCCTCGACCAAGCGCGCCGGGTTGGGCATCGACGGCAGCCCGCCCGCGGCCCCGCGATCGATCCGCACGTCGACGGTCGACAGGTACTCCCGCACCATCGCGCTCATGTGCTCGCGCAGCCACGGCACGCCCTGGAACTGGAACACGTGGGTCAGCTCGTGGGCGCAGATCCAGCGGTGAAACGGCTCCGGCTCGACGCGCATCTCGCGCACCGCCTTGCGCAGGTTGGGGCCCACGAACAGCAGGCGCGGCGGTGCGAGGCCGGAAGCACTCGGCTCGGCCGAGTGGGCACGGTTCGGCATCGGGCCGAGCAGCGACACCTCGTACTGGCCGAGCACGCGCTGCGAGACGTATCCCATCACCAGCCCGGCCTCCGCCGCCAGCGTCGCGGCGGCGCCCGCCTTCAGGGCGCCCGCCAGCGGGCCGGCGAACTCCATCCGGCCCTCGAGGCGCTCGGCCACCGGGTCGAGCAGCCCGGCCAGCGCGTCGAGGTTGACCGACGCCCACTCCGCTCGTGTGACGAGCTCGGGGTCGGGCACCGCGGTGGCGGGCTGGAGCCGCGTGTAGGCCGCCACGTGCTCCTCCATCTCGCCGCAGACCGCCCCGATGTCCGGATCCGGACCTGTCTGCTCGCCGGAGCCCGCCGCGAGGCGCGCCACCTGCCGGGCGAGCGACCAGTCAACCATGGTCCACCGGAGCCTAGCTCGTCACCACGTGCGCCGACCCTGGCACGACCAGCTCGCCGTGCCGGTCCGACTCGATCGTCACCCGCAGGGGGGCATCGGGCGCCGGAGCGTCTGTGAACAGCCAGGGCCTTCCGACCGGGACCACGATGAAGAGGCCGCGGTCGTCGCCCACGGCGCTGAAGTCGCGCCGGTTCCCGCTGAAGTGCGGCAGCCCGAGCTCGGTCTCGAGCCACTCCACGGCGGCGCCGACGTCCGCCACCGGCAGGCCCACCTCGCTGATCTCGAGGAAGAGGTCCTCGCCAGGCGCACGCTCGCGCGCGATCAGCTCGACGATGTTCCTGCCCGGGTCGAAGAAGTAGGCGGACCGCGCGCGCCAGGCCGGGAAGGGCACGTCGTCGTCCACCAGCTCCACGCGCTCACGCGCCCAGCCGACCGCCTCCTCGAACCGCTGCGGCGCCACGTTGACGGCGACGTGCGAACAGACCGCGGGACCGCGCTCGAAGCGGATGCGGCTGGCGCCGTACGCGGGGCCGTGGAACGCCGCCAGCTCCTCCGGGTCCGCCGCGGGCAGCACGACCTCGTGGATCCTCACAGGTCGGGCAGCTCCTGACGCAGCTCGACCACGGGGGCGAACAGATCGCCGTGCTGCTCGACCCGCTCGAGCACGTCGGCCGCCTCGAAGACGAGCGCACCCGGGTCCTCGAGCTCCTCCCAGCGAAGCGGCGTGGACACCGTCGGGCGCTCGCGGGCGCGCAGCGAGTAGACGCAGACGGTCGTCTTCTTGTCGTCGTTCTGGCTCCAGTCGATCAGCACCTTCCCGCGCCGCAGCTCCTTGCGCTGCTGCGAGACGATCAGCTTTCGGTGCTCGCCTTCCAGGTGGCGCGCCAGCGCGTGCGAGAGCGCCTTGGTGCCGTGGTCGTAGTCGACCCCGTCCGCGTTCAGCGGCACGTAGACCTGGATGCCCTTCGAGCCGGAGGTCTTCGCGAAGCTCACGAGCCCGATCTGGGAGAGCGCATCGCGCAGCAGGACCGCGACCTCACAGCACTCCGGCAACCCCGCCGGCGGGCCGGGGTCGAGGTCGAAGGCCATCACGGTCGGGCGGTCGGCGTCGTCCACGAGGGACAGCGAGGGATGCAGCTCGAGGTCCGCCAGGTTGGCGAGCCACACGAGCGTCGGCAGGTTGTCGCAGACGCAGTACTCGATCTTGCCGACCTTCTCCTTGCGCACCCATTCGGGTGCGTGCGACGGGCAGCGCTTCTCGTAGAAGAACTGGCCATCCACGCCGTTGGGATAGCGCTTCAGCGTGAGCGGGCGGTCGCGGAGGTGGGGCAGGAGATAGTGCGCGATGCGGGTGTAGTAGTCGATCACCTCGCCCTTGGTGAAGCCGACTGCCGGGTACATCACCTTGCCGAGGTTGGATAGAGAGAGCGTCCGGCCTTCTACCGCAACTTCGACGCGGGCCGGGGGCAACTAGGCCTTCGCCGGAGTCTTCTTCTTGGGCTTGGCGCGCTTGGCCGGCTGCTTGGCGCTCGCGATGCTCGCCTCGAGCGCCGCCATCAGGTCGGGAACCTTCTCCGGCTCAGCGGCCGGCTCCTCGATCACGATCGTCTCGCCCTGGGCCTTGCGCTCGATCAGGTCGAGCACCCGCTCGCGGTACTCGTCGCGGTACTTGCCGGGGTCGAAGTCCGAGGCGAGCGACTCGATCAGCTGGTTCGCCATCGCGAGCTCGCGGTCGCTCGTCTTGACGTCGCCGTCGGCGGCAGCCAGCTCCTCGAGCGACTCCGCCGCGATCACCTCGTCGGCGAACAGCATGGTCTCCATCGCGAGCGCTCCGTCGCGCGGGCGGATCGCCACCAGGTGCTCCTTCGAGCGCAGCACCACGCGGGCGACCGCGACCTTGCCCGAGTCCTCCATCGCGTCCACGAGCAGCTTGTACGCCTTGGACGCGCCGGTGTCGGGCGCCAGGTAGTAGGGGTGGTCGTAGAAGATCGGGTCGATCTGCTCGAGGTCCACGAAGTCCTCGATGTCGATCGTGCGCGTCTTCTGCGGCTCGAGCGCCTCGAGCTCCTCCGCGCTGATCGTCACGTAGCGGTCGGGCCCGATCTCGTAGCCCTTGGCGATCTGCTCGTAGGCGATCTCCTCGCCGTCCGGCCCCACCCGCTTCTGGCGCACGCGGGCGCCCGACTCGGCGTCGATCTGATGAAAGCGCACGGTCTTGCGCGAGACCGCGCTGTAGAGCTTCACGGGGATGTTGACCAGCCCGAAGCTGATTGCGCCGCTCCAGATGGCTCTTGGCATGACACCAAATCTACTGCGTGTCGGACCCCTGGCCTGCCTCGCGCACGCATTCCTGCGGATCCTTGTCGTTGCGCAGCCCCTTGAATGTCGGTGCCCGCATGGTGCCGCTCTTCGTCCACTCACGAAGCTCCACGCGGGCCACCAGGCGCGGCTCGACGAAGATCGTCCCCTTGGGGGGCTGGCGGCCGGTGAACGGCGAGTCGGGGCGCCTCAGCGGCCCGAGCTCGCGCTGGAGGAGCGCGAGCGTCTGCTCGGTGAACCCGCTGCCGACCTTGCCGGCGTAGACGAGCTTCCCGTCCTCCATGACGCCCGCCACGATGGCGCCGAGGGTCCTGCTGCGGCCGCCCTCGCCGGGCGTCCAGCCGCCGATCACCACGTCCTGCTCGCAGACGTTCTTGACCTTGACCCAGCCCGACGCGCGCCGGCCCGGCTCGTAGGGGGAGTCGAGCCGCTTGCCGACGATCCCCTCGATGCCCAGCTCGCGGGTCGCCCCGAGCAGGGCGCTGCCCTCGCCGCGGTGGTAGGCGGGGACGCGCCAGGCGGCGCCCTCGAGCTCGAGCGCGTCGAGCAGTTCGCGCCGCTGCTCGTAGCGAAGCGGCAGCGTGGAGCGACCGTCGAGGTAGAGCAGGTCGAAGGCGACGTACGTGACCGGGATGTCGCGCATGCGGCGCCGCACGGCCGAGTCCGAGCCAAGGTGCATGCGGCTCTGGAGGCGCTCGAAGCTGGGCCGGCCCTGCTCGTCGAAGGCGACGATCTCGCCGTCGAGGATCGCGCGGCGGGCGCCGAGGGCGCGGGCCAGCTCGCGTACCTCCGGGTAGCGCGGCGTGAAGTCGCTGAAGTTGCGGCCCTGCAGCTCGATGTGGCCGTGGTCGCAGAACACCACGGTGCGGATGCCGTCCCACTTGACCTCGAAGCCCCAGCCCGCCTCGTCCGGGGGAAGGTCGCCGGAGCGCGCCAGCATCGGCTTGAGGCGGTCGGGCATCGGCTCGTAGCCGGGGTCCTCGGGAGGGTCCATGCGGTGGATCAGCCAGTCCTGGCCGCGCGTCTTAAAGAGGGCGTAGCGGCCGCGCAGGCGCTCGCCGTCGAAGGTCGCGATCACCTCGTTCTCGCGGAACTTCTCGGCCTGGAACGTGCCCTGGTCCCAGACCCTCATCGTGCCGGCGCCGTACTCGCCCTTGGGGATGTCGCCCTCGAACTCGAGGTACTCGAGCGGGTGGTCCTCGGTGTGCACGGCGAGCCGGTTCTCGTCGGGATGGGCGGGGATGCCGCGCGGCAGCGCCCACGAGGCGAGCACGCCGTCGTGCTCGAGGCGCAGGTCCCAGTGCAGGCGCCGCGCGTGGTGCTCCTGGACGACGAAGCGCGCGCCCTTCTGCCTGCGGCGCCGGCGGCCGCTCGGCTCGGCCGTCCGCTCGAAGTCCCGCTTGCCGCGGTACGTGTCTAGCTTGTCAGCCACTCGTCGAGCGAGTTTCTCAAGTCGACGAGCGTGCCGTCGATATCGAGGATCGCCGCGGGTGACATGGGCCTGGCATTCCCTCCTCCATGTGTCCATAACCTGCCGCGCGGGCCCAATCCTGCGCACGCGAAAGCCGACGACAACCGGGGATGCTTCGCCGCTTCTCGTTTCCGTGCGCGCTCGCCGTGCTCGTCGCGATGCTCGCCACGGCGCCGGGCGCCATGGCCGCCCGGGCCTGCGAGTCGGCCAACGCCACGCCGGCCCAGGTTGCCAAGCGGACGATGGTGCGCGCCACGCTCTGCACGATCAACGCTCAGCGGGAGCGCCACGGACTGCGGCCGCTGAAGCTCACCAAGCGGCTGTCGAAGGCGGCGCGGCGCCACGCACGCGACATGGTGCGGCGCAGCTACTTCGCGCACGACACGCTCGGCGGCGGCACGTTCGTGGACCGCATCCGGCGCACCGGCTACCTGCGCCACGCGCGGAGCTGGTCAGTGGGCGAGAACCTGGCCTGGGGCACACAGGGGAGCTCAGCCCCCCGAGCCATCACCGCGATGTGGATGGACAGCCCCGGCCACCGCGCGAACATCCTGAACGCTTCGTTCCGGGAGGTCGGAATCGGTCTGGCGATCGGCGCGCCCGCGAGCGGCAGCGGGCCGGCCGCCACCTACGCGACCGACTTCGGCACCAGGCGCTGAGCCACGCCCGGCGCCTCTAGGCAGCGACTTCCTTGAGCTCCTTGGCGAGCTCGCCGGCCTTCTCGATCGCGTCGGAGTCGGTGTCCCGCTCGATCAGGTCGAGCACCCCCTCCTCGATCTCACCCTGCAGGTCCGGCCAGGCCTCGACGTCCTCGCCCAGCTCCGGCAGCACGCCGGCGATCGTCAGGCCGCCGTCGAAGCGGTCGAACACGCGCGGGTCGATGTACGAGCTGCGCGCGACGGCGGGCGTGTTGCCGAGAAAGTGGGCCACCTCCTTGACCGCGCGCGTCTTGGCTCGCTTGCGCGAGCTCTTGCCGCCCTGCGCCGGCGCCGAGACCGCCAGGGCCACCGACGCCAGGACCGTGCCGCTCCAGGTCCGAAAGTCCTTGGCGCTGAACTCGGCGCCGGCGGCCTCCTTGACGTACTCGTTGATGTCCGCGGACTTCACGTCGACCCAGCGCCGGCCGTCCTTGTAGGCGAGGAGCTCCTCGCCGCCCCCGCGCCTGCGCATCAGCTCTCTGACGATCGCGGCCACCTCCGGGTCGCCGACCGACTGCAGCCGCCGCTGGTTGCCCTTGGCCTCGTAGTCGAAGCTGACCTCGTCGCCTGAGACGGTCACGTGGCGCTTGCGCATCGTGGCGATGCCGTAGGTGTCGTTCTCCTCGGCGTAGTCCTCGGAGCCGATCCGGAAGAAGCCCCGGTCGAGCAGCCGGACCGCGCAGGCGAGCACCCTGTCGCGCGGCATGCCCTTCCTGGCGAGGTCCTTCGCGACGCGCCTTCGCAGGCGCGGCAGGGCGCGGGCGAAGCCGGTCATCGACTCGAACTTCTCCCGATCACGGCGCTCGCGCCAGAGGTCGTGGTAGCGGTACTGCTTGCGCCCCGCGGCGTCCGTCCCGGTGGCCTGGATGTGGCCGAGCGGATAGGGGCAGACCCAGACGTCCTCCCAGGCGGGCGGGATCGCCAGCTCGCGGATGCGCTCGAGCACGCTCGGCTCTGCCACGCGGCGCCCGTCCTCGTCGAGGTACTCGAACCCCTTCCCCCGCCGCCGGCGGCGGATCCCCGGACCGGAGCAGTCGACGCGCTTCAACCGTGCCACGCCGCCACTGGTGCCCGCCCGGAGGAAGGGTCAATCCTGGTTCGCGAACTCGGGCTCCCCTTCACAGCAGGGTCGTACGAAGGCGCTCGGCCATCGCCGCGTCCCGCGCAGCCGCCACCCGCGTCCGCAGCGCCAAGTCAAGCGCGTCCCCGCCCGGCAGCGCCACCGTACCGCCCGCCTCCTCCACGATCAGCTGCGCCGCCGCCACGTCGACCGAGCGGACCTCGCGGAGCGTGATCATCGCGTCCAGGCGCCCCGCGGCCACCAGGCACATCGCCGCCGCCACCGAGCCCAGCACGCGCAGGCGGCGCGCCTCGAGCC
>JBOGXT010000091.1:0-1565 GCA_050694635.1 Thermoleophilaceae bacterium | reverse complement strand
ATCCTCGAGTCGCCGGACCTGCGCCTCGACGGGTTCCTCGGGCCGGGCCACGTGTCCACCGTGGTGGGGCAGCGGCCGTACCGGTTCGTCCCCGAGCGCTACGGCAAGCCGCTGGTCACCGCCGGGTTCGAGCCGCTCGACATCCTCGAGGCGATCGCCATGCTGCTCGTCCAGCTCGACGAGGGCCGGTGCGAGGTCGAGAACCAGTACAAGCGGGTCGTGCGCGACGAGGGCAACCCCCGGGCGCTGCAGCTGCTGGCCGAGGTGTTCGAGCTGCGGCCGCACTTCGAGTGGCGTGGCCTCGGCTTCATCTCGCAGAGCGCCCTCGCGCTCACCGACGCCTACGCCGACCTCGACGCGGAGAAGCGCTACGAGGTGCCGGGCGTGCGCGTGGCCGATCCCAAGGCGTGCCAGTGCGGCGAGGTGCTGAAGGGCGTGATCAAGCCCTGGGAGTGCAAGGTGTTCGGCACGGCGTGCACGCCGGAGCGCCCGATCGGCACGTGCATGGTCTCTCCGGAGGGCGCCTGCGCGGCCTACTACAACTTCGGCCGCTACGCCCGTGAACGGGAGGTGGTGTGACCGAGGCCACGCGCGAAGAGAGGATCCTCGGCATCATCGAGACCGCGCGCGCCAAGCGGCCGCGCTTCCGCGACGATCAGATCACGATGTCGCACGGGGCGGGCGGCAAGGCCACCCAGTCGCTGATCGAGGGCCTGCTGCTCCCGGCGCTCGAGAACGACGCCCTGGCCGCGCTTGGCGACGCCGGTGCCGTCGAGGTGAACGGGACGAGGCTCGCGCTCACCACCGACAGCTTCGTGGTGAGGCCGCTGCGCTTCCCGGGCGGGTCGATCGGGGAGCTGGCCGTGAACGGGACCGTCAACGACCTCGCCGTGTCCGGCGCGCGGCCGATGGCCCTCAGCCTCTCGCTCGTGCTCGAGGAGGGGCTGCCGGCGGACGAGCTGCGCCACGAGGTCGACGCGGTGGCGCGCGCGGCGGAGCGCGCCGGCGTGGAGGTCGTGACCGGTGACACCAAGGTCGTGGAGCGCGGCCATGCGGACGGGATGTACGCCTGCACGAGCGGCGTCGGAGCCGTCGACCCAAGGGCCTCGATGTCGACGGCCGCGCTCCGCCCTGGTGACCGCATCATCGTGTCGGGCTCGATCGGCGAGCACGGCACGGCGATCATGCTCGCCAGGGGGGAATTCGAGCTCGAGGCCGAGATCGAGTCGGACACGCGCTCGCTGTGGCCCGCGGTCGACGCGCTGCTGGAGGAGGCCGGGCCGGCGCTGCGCTGCATGCGCGACGCCACCCGAGGCGGCGTGGCCTCCGTGCTGAACGAGCTGGCCCGGGCCTCGGGGGTGGCGATCCTGGTGAGCGAGGCCGCCGTGCCCGTGAAGCCGGCGGTGACCGGGGCCGCCGAGCTGCTCGGCATCGACCCGATGTACGTGGCGAACGAGGGCAAGCTCGTGGCCTTCGTCGCGCCCGAGGCGGCGGACGCGGCGCTCGACGCGCTGCGCTCGGTCGACGGCTGCGAGGAGGCGGCCGAGATCGGCGAGGTCAGGACC
>JBOGXT010000090.1:0-7582 GCA_050694635.1 Thermoleophilaceae bacterium | reverse complement strand
ACGACCAGGAGGAGGCGCTGTCGCTGGCGGACCGGCTGGCGGTGATGCGCGAGGGCCGGATCGTGCAGGTCGGGGCGCCCGTGGAGGTGTACGGCCGGCCCGCAAGCCGCTGGGCGGCCCAGTTCGTGGGCGAGGTGAACGTGCTCGCCGGCGTGGCCCGCGGCGGGGGAGTCGAGACGGAGCTGGGCCGGTTCGACCTGCGCGTGCCCGCAAGCGGGATGGTGCACGTGGCCGTGCGCCCCGAGCAGTTCGAGCTGACCGGGCGCCACGACGGCAACGCCGAGGTGGTGGCGCGCGAGTTCCGCGGCCACGACGTGCTCTACCGCCTGCGCCACGAGGGCGGCCGGACGGTGCTGGTGCAGCTGCCCTCGCTGGACCTCTACGAGGTGGGCGCCCGGGTCTTCGTGAGGCCGGCGCCCTCGGCTGTCACCTCCCTGGTCGATTGAGGGCGCTCTCAACGCGGGTCCGCGCCGTAGGCCTCGGCGCGATGCCGGATCGCGGCGACCCGAACGGTCCGATCGTCCTCGCTCAGCTGGGAGATGACTCGATACGAGCCAACGCGGAGCGAGCGCAGGCCCCGCAGACGCCCTCGTAGCGCGTGTCCGGCTTCGGGGTCGCGCTCCAGTAGCCCGAGCACGTTCTCGACAGCGTCGATCACCGGCCAATCAAGTGCGAGGAGGTCGCGCCGCGCGCGTCGCGCAAGGACGACGCGGGCCACCGGTCAGCGGCTGCCGCGGCGTTCGGCGAGCTCCCGCCGAAGCTCCTCGAGCGACACCGTGTCGCCGCGCTCCAACTCCCCGAGGCCCGCTTCCATCGCGGCGAGGCCATCACGATCGGAGAGGATCTCGGCTGTTTCCTCGAGCGCCTGGTACTCGTCGATCGGGACGAGCGCGGCTGCCGGGCGGCCATTGCGCGTCACCAGCACGTGGTCGCGGCGATCTGCCACGTCGCTGAGGAGCTCACTTAGCCTGCTGCGAAACTCGCGCACTGGGACCGTCTTCGCCATCGCTCGCCAGTGTACACGATTAGGTACGCAACGCTGGAGGTGCTCAGCGGCCCAGCCCGCGGCCGCCGTCCACCACCAGCCGCTGGCCGGTCACGAAGCCGCCGCCTCCGAGGCGAAGAAGCTCACCGCGTGCGCGATCTCGGCCCGGGTTCCGAAGCGGCCGGCGGGCACGCTGGCGACGTCGATCTGCTTGGCATCGGCACGGCGCTGGCCGTGCTGATCGACGCAACGATCGTTCGCGCGCTGCTCGTGCCGTCGCTGATGAAGCTGCTGGGCGGCTGGAACTGGTGGGCGCCGCGGCCGCTGGCGCGGCTGCACGCCCGCTTCGGGCTGCGCGAGGGAGCGGCGGCCTAGCGGACGAGCCTATTCTGGTTCGGTGCGCTCGTTCGACCCACGCCTCGTAGGAGGGCGGGAGTGCCGGGCGTGGGAGACGTACTACCGGCGGGAGTGGCGGGCCTTCCTGGCCGCGTCGGTCGGCCTCGTCCGCGCGGCGTTCGGCATGAGCTGGCCGCGGACGCTCGTCGGCGCCTGGCTGGTGTTGCGCGCCAACCAGGTCTGGGCGCCCTACCCGGACAACGACCCGGAGGCCGCGCGCCGGCTGATGACCCGCTTCTACCAGCTGTTGCGCAAGGGCACGGCAGAGCGCTTCGACCCCGTCCGCGCGGCGTGGCTCGAGGTCGAGTGGTGGCGCGTCCACCGCGAGGCCCAGCACGGCGAGGGGTCCGGCCCGTCGGAGGAGCTGACGATCGCGCTGCGCGACCTCTATGCGTACACCTACTCCGTCGATCCGCCGGAGGTGCACACCGCCGCTTCCCTGCGGGCCGAGGCGATGGATGTGTCGGATCGCTGGGTCGAGGGCGGCTGCGACCCAGAGGACCCGCAGCTGGCGCGCGAGCGCGCCCTGCTGGTGCGGTCATATGCGAGTCTCCTTGCCGCGGTGCATCGCTGATCATGCTCTGGCCCGACCCCGTCGACGAAGTGCTGGCGGGCGACATGACCGCCGCCCTCGCCTACCTCACCCCCGCCGGTGGCGCGGTCGTGACGGCCGTTGCGCCGGTGGGGCTCCGCGACCGCGAGCAGGGAACCGTCATCTTCACCACCTCGCTCGGCTTCGGGAAGAAGCTCGAGAGGATCGAACGCGATCCGCGCGTGGGGCTCGCCTACCACGCGCGTGACCATGGATTCGCATCGGGCGACTCCTTCGTGCTCGTGCAGGGACGCTGCCGCCCAGTCCCGGCCGCCGATTCGGACTGGAACACCCGCGTGCTGGGCCCGGCGTCGGAACGGTTTATGGGTCCGCCGCGACGCGGCCGCTTCTGGGATCGCTGGCTGAGGGAGTACTACGCGGATCGCGTTGCCGTCACGGTCGACGTCGAGCGGGTGACTGTCTGGCCCTCGCAAGACTGCTCCGGTGAACCCGTCGTGCACGGGACGGTCCGGCCGGACGAGCAACCCGAGCCCCAGCGCGTTCCCGGGAAGGGCGCCGGCCCGCGACTGGACGCGGTGAAGGCCGCCGGCAAGCTCGCACGGATGCCGCATGTCCTGGTCTCCTGGCGTGACACGGACGGCTTCCCGATCGTCGCCGCGGCCCGGGTAGAGGGAGCCGGTGCCGACGGCATCCGCCTGGTGAGCGGGGCCGGGCTTCCTCGAGGTGGGCGCCGCGCGGGTGTGCTGGGGCACTCCTACGGCCCCAAGCTCGTGGGGCTGCAGGCGCGGCAGCACACGGGCTGGCTCCAGGACGGCGTCTACGCGCCCCACACCGCCAGCGCGTTTCGCGCGCCCGGCAACAAGACGCTTCTGCTGCTCGCCAACGGCCTGCTGGCGAAGCAGGGGCTGCGGAAGGCTCGCCGCGAGGGCCGAGCCGCGGCGTGACGCGGCGCCTCAGTT
This sequence comes from Thermoleophilaceae bacterium, assembly GCA_050694635.1. Taxonomy (GTDB): domain Bacteria; phylum Actinomycetota; class Thermoleophilia; order Solirubrobacterales; family Thermoleophilaceae; genus JACVRW01. Next base: position 4,689 of record JBOGXT010000090.1, on the reverse strand, counting down.
GTCGCCGCCGTCGGCGAAGCCCACGGCGGCCGGGCCTCCACGGTCTCCATCACGTCCTCGGCGCGCGTGATCGCGAGCACGCTGTCCACGGGCGCGCTGCCCTTCACCAGCACGACGCGGCGCTCCGCGAGCCGGCCCCGCCGGACGGCGGCCGCCAGCACCCTCCGGAAGGGTGAGTCAAGTGCTCACGACGATCCACCGGCGGCGGCGGGCGATAGGGTCCGGTGCCATGGAGCTCTATGTCTGCTGGGGCACGTTCCCGGCGCCGTGGCGGCCCGGCGGCCATCCCTGCCGGAACGCGTACGAGGCGCTGCGGGAGGCCGGCTGGGATCCCGAGGTGAAGAAGAGCTACGGGCTCGGCCCGCTGCCCGACGCGCTCACACCGCAGCGCAAGAAGGTGCGCGAGCTGACCGGCCAGAACTGGGTGCCGGTGCTCGTGACCGACGAGGGCGAGGTGATCCAGGACTCCGAGCGGATCGCCGACTGGGCGCGGGCCAATCCGGCCAGCGGGGCGGAGGGGGCGCCGACCGCCGGCTAGGCTAGGCGCGCGGTCCGGGGGCCGCCACCACGACCTGAAGCTTGCCCGCCGGAGAGCGCTCGAGCGCCTCGACGGTCTCAACCTCGACCAAGGGCCGCGGCACGCCGAGCTCCTCCAGGCGGGCACCCACCCGGGCGCGCAGCCGCGCCGGCGCCTCTGCGGCTCCGTCGCGCAGGGCCACCCGGAGTCGCAGCGCCTCGCCCTGCTGCACCACCTGGAACTCGCGCACGTCGGGGTCGGCGGTGACGAGGGCGAACTGGAGCGGGTGCACGTGGACGCCCCCGAGGGTCAGCACGTCCTCGGCGCGGCCCTCCAGCGAGCGCAGCCGCAGCAGCGAGCGGCCGCACGGGCAGGGCTGCGGCTCCACCGCGGCGAGGTCGGTGACCTCGAAGCGGATCAGCGGCTGGGTGCGGTTGAAGAGGTTCGTGACCAGCAGGCGGGCACCCACCTCGCCGGGCGGCACGGGGCGGTAGGCGTCGTCGACGTTCTCCGCGATGCACATGTCGTCGAACAGGTGCATCGACCCCTCCTCGCACTCGTGGCCGTACAGCCCCTCGGTGGTGGCGTAGAAGTCGTACGGGCGCCTTCCGAAGGCCTGCTCGATCCGCTCGCGCAGGGCGGGGGAGAGCGGCTCGCTGCTCGTGAAGACGGTTTCCGGCTCGAGCCGCAGCCGGCCGGCGAGCTGCTCCATGGCTAGCAGCCCCATGATCGACGGATAGCCGTACAGCGCCTGCGGCTGGAACGCGTTGAGGCGCGCGACGAGCTCGGGCAGGGGCTGGGTCACGCTCAGCGCGCAGAGGCGGTGAAGCCAGACGTCCATCGTCTGCGCTCCCCGTCGACTCATGTGCGTCGCCGAGCCGCCGCCGATGAAAGCGAAGCGCAGGCGCGGGAAGCGCGGCCCGGTGTTCGTCCACTCGCTGCGGCGCAGGAACATCGCGACGATGCCCGACCAGGCGGCCCGGTCGTACACGAAGACGGCCTTGCGTCCCGACGAGCCGCTCGACGTCATCACGCGATGCTCGCCCAGGTAGAGCGCGTCCGAGTCGATCTCGTCGAGGTGCTCCAGCAGGTCGTCGAGGTGCAGCCGGCGGTCCGTCACCAGGTCGTCGAACCGCTCCATCAGCTCCGGCTTGGTGAGGACGGGCAGGTCGGCGAGCCTCACGGGGCCGCCGCTCGGAAGGCGCTCGCGCCAGAACGGCGAGCGCTCGGCCGCGAAGCGCGACAGCTCCTCGAGACAATGCTGCTGGAACTGCTCCAGCCGCGCGCGCGGCCAGCGCTCACGCGCGGCGAGCTCCTTGCTTGCGCGGATGCCGTGCGCCATGTCCTGAAGGCGCTTGATCCGGTAGCCCATCGGTTCCTCCGTCCATGAAGAGCCTGCCCATGCGCAGGCCCAGTTGCGCGTCCACCACGTCCGGCTGGGTGAGGCGCTCCAGCTGGAGTCCGAGCTGCATGGCGTAGCGGGCGGTGGCCAGTTTGTGCGAGTCCTCCGGCAGCTCCTCGCCGCGCGCGCGAGCGTCCTCGAGCTCCGCGCGCGCCAACGGCACGATCACGCGACGGTGCTGGGCCGCGAAGCGCTCGCGCAGCTCCGGATGGCGCAGCGCATGGGCCCAGAACTCGAAGAAGACGGCCATCCAGCCGTCGTCCGTCTCGGGCCGGCCGCGGTTTCCGGGGATCGTGCGCTCCACCCCCTCGCGAAGCGACGGCGCCTCCGCCAGGTGAGTCTCCATCTCGGCCACGCGGGCGTCCACCCGGCGCTCGTAGACCGCGAGGAAGAGGTCCTCCTTCGAGGCGAAGTTCGAGTAGACGGCGCCCTTGGTGAAGCCGGCCTCCGCGGCCACGGTGTCGAGCGAGGTCGCGTGGAAGCCGTTGGCGGTGAACAGGCGCTCGGCGGCGTCGGCCAGCTCGCTGCGGGTGCGGGCCTGGCGTTCGGCGCGAGTCGGTGCCGTTCGCATACCGAGAGTATCTAGATACCGGCGGTATCTGTCAGGCGTGGTGGTGCGAAGCATGGCGCCGCCGGCTCGTGGGCCCGGGCTTGACGTCGGTGCCTCCCATGATCGAGTAGGCGTGGACGCGAACCACGGGGGCGCCCGCCGGGGGCGCCGGCCTGCCCTCGAGCCGAAAGTCGTTGCCGCCCATGAAGGCGAAGCCGCTGAGCTCCACGTGAACGCCCTCCGGCACGACGACGTCCGAGCCGCCCATCAGCGAGAACACCCGGATCTCGGTCTCGGCGCTCTCGACGATCGCTTCGGTGAGGTCGAGGTCCGCCCCGCCCATCAGGTTGACGACGGTGCAGCGCTCGGCGATCCGCCAGCGTCCGCGGTGGGTGCCGCCGCCCATGATCCCGACGATCCAGCGGCGCGCCTTGCCGGGCGAGGGCGCCGCCTGCTCGGGCAGGTCGGCGGTCAGCGGCTCGAGCTCGCCGCGCGTGACCGCGCCCAGGGCCCGATCGAGGCGGTCGGCAAGCTCGTCGAGCGAGAGCCGGCCGTCACCGGCAGCCGTCCGAAGCTGGACGACGACGGCCTCGCGCTCGTCGTCGGAGGCGCGGATGGCCGGGGTGCCGCCCGGTTCGCTCAGCGAACCCTCCGGCCCATCTCGCTCGTGTCGTAGCCGCCGAGCGCGTCGACCTCCGCGCGGAACCGGGACGACTCGAGCAGGTCCCACAGGGGCCTCAGCAGCTCGCTCTCGAGTGCGGCTCGCTCCATCACGAGATCGTACGGCTCCTTCGTGACGGGCACGAAGTCGAGCTCGAATGCCCGGGCCGCGGCAAGCACGCCGAGGCCGCAGTCGGCCCGGTCCGCCGCCACCGCGGCGGCAACGGCGAGGTGGGTGTGCTCCTGGCGCGCGTAGCCGTCGATGTCGTTCGAATCGATCGCCCGTTGCTGGAGCAGGTGGTCGAGCAGAACGCGGGTGCCCGCGCCGCGCTGGCGGTTGACGTAGCGCAGGCCGGGGCGGGTGAGGTGGTCTATGGCCTGGACGCCGAGCGGGTTGCCGGGCGCCACGATCAGGCCCTGCTCACGGTGGGTCAGGCGGACGACCGCGAGGTCGTGGCCGGGCATCAGCCGCTCGATCCAGGGCAGCGTGTAGTCGCCGGTGTCCGGGTCGAGCAGGTGGGAGCCGGCGAGGTGGCAGAGGCCGTCGCGCAGCGCGGCCAGGCCGGCGAGGGAGCCGACGTTCGAGGAGGCGAGGGCGATGCCGGGATCGCTCTGACGCAGGGCGGAGGCGGCGAGGTCGAGCACGAGGTCGTGAGAGCCGGTGGCGACGATGGTGCGCTCGATCTCGGCGACGCCACGCAGCAGGCGAACCTCGACCTGCTCGCCGGCGTGGTGGCCCTCCAGCTGAGCGGGAACGACCAGGAGCCCGTCGGCGCGCACCAGCGAGGTGAGAACGCCGGCGCCGCGAGGAAGCGGCGTGGCGACGAGATCGCCGCCGACACGCCCGAGCCTCACCCGCACCCAGTCGTCGGTGCCCATGGTTGAGGCGAGCTTGCGGGCAAGCCTTGCCTGCGCCCGGGGCCAATCCCGCGCCGGAGCACCCTCGAGCCGGGCGAGTAGGGGAGCCGCGAAGATGTCGAAGGTGAGCGCCGCGGAGACCGGATAGCCGGGAGCGCCGAGGATTGGCGTGGGCCGCGCGGGCGCCCCAATCACACCCAACACCACCGGATGCCCCGGCTTCACGGCCACTCCGTGCACGGCGAGCGTGCCGGCTTCGGCGACCACTTCCGCGGTGTAGTCGTCCCGCCCGGCGCTCGATCCCGCGATCACGATGACCAGGTCCGCCGCGGAAGCCGCCTCCCGCACGGCGGAGACGATGTGACCCGGCTCGTCGGGAACGATCTCGTGCCGCACCACCTCGCAGCCGGCCTCGGCCGCCTGGGCGGCGAGCATCAGCGAGTTGGTGTCGGGAAGCTCACCGGGGTTCAGCTCGGTGCCGATCGGCCGGATCTCGTCGCCCGTGGGAATAACCGCCACTACGGGCGCACGGCGAACCGCGAGCTCGGTCATGCCGGCCGCCCCCGCGGCGGCCACATCGACCGGCCGCAGCCGATGCCCGGCCGGGAGGAGCAGCTCGGCGGCACTGACGTCCTCGCCGATCGAGCGGACGTGCTGATAGGGGGCGGCCGCCGCCCGCAGCTCGACGCCGCCGCCTTCATC
>JBOGXT010000089.1:0-3713 GCA_050694635.1 Thermoleophilaceae bacterium | reverse complement strand
TCACCAGCTCGTCCGCCTCGGGGTCGAGCCGCCAGATCTGGCAGGCGTCGGCGCCGAGCAGCTGGCGCGCGCCCCGCGTCACGGCGTCGTGCAGGTCCTCCCGCAGCGTCACCGAGGCGAGCGACTGGCTCAGCTGGGTCAGGGTGGTGAGCGCCTCCACCTGGCGGCGCGACTCGCCGTACAGCTGTGCGTTCTCGATCGCGCCCCCGACCAGCGAGGCGGTGTGAACGAGGAAGTTGAGCACGTCGTCGTCGAACTCACGCGGGGCGCGCGTGTGGAGGACGATCACACCGACCACGTCGCCCGCCTTCGAGAGCACCGGCACCGCCACCATCGACTGGAAGCGCTCCTCCTCCAGCTCCGGTACGTACTTCATGCGCGGGTCCTGCATCGCGTTGTCGCGGATGAACTCGGGCGTCTTGGTCCGCGCCACCCAGCCGGTCAGGCCCTCGTCCGTGCCGAACCCGATCTCGCCGACGAGGTGTGCGTAGCGCGGTGAGGCGGCGCGAAGCTCGAGTCGGTCGTGCTCCACGAAGTAGACGAAGCAGGCGTGGCAGCCGGTCGCGGCGGTGGCGATCTCCACGATGCCGTCCAGCACGCGGTCGAGCGCGAGCGAGGAGGAGACGGTCTTGATGACCGCGTAGAGCGTCTGGTTCTCCAGCCGTACGCGATCCTGCGTCACGCGAGCCTCCTTTCTCTGCCGGATCGTAACCGCGGTGTGGGAGCGTCCATATGTGCAGACCCACATTCGTTCTCGTCTAAACCTGTTGATACTGCACATTGCCGATCTTGCCAAGCGGGGTTACCGTCGCGCTGGATCGCCCGGCATGGAGGAGTAGATGATCGACTTCGTCTTCGCCCAGGTGGACAGCCTGCGGGACGCTGCCAGCGCCGAGGGCCAGGTACTCGACAGCGTCATCCTGGGGGAGCAGTTCTACTTCTTCACTGTCGTGCTCATGTGGCTGATCCACGTGGGCTTCATGAGCTACGAGGCCGGCGTCGTGCGCCGCAAGAACGTGCTCGCGACGGCGATGAAGAACATCCTGACGATCGCCGTCGTCACGCCGACCTTCTACTACGTCGGCTGGTGGATCTACAACTGCAACCAGCCCGGCCTGCCGATCGGGCCGAACTCGAGCGACTTCACCTCCGTCGCCTGCCAGGGCGGGATCCCGTGGTCGGACACCTTCGGGCCCAACCTGACCAACAACATCAACCTGGTCTTCTTCCTGGCCTTCCTGCTGTTCTCCTGGACGACCGCCTCGATCATGTCGGGTGCGCTGCTGGAGCGCGTGCGGCTGTCGGCCTACCTGCTGCTCGCCGTGCTGCTCGGCTCGGTGGTCTGGATCCTCGATGCGGCCTGGGGCTGGAGCGCCGGCGGCTGGCTCACCCTCCGCTTCGGCTTCCATGACACGATCGCGTCCGGCGTCGTCCACGGCGTGGCGGGCGCCTTCACTCTCGGCGTCCTCTTCAACCTCGGACCGCGAATAGGAAAGTACACGCGGGAGGGGCTGGCGCGCCAGTTCCGACCACAGAACCTCCATCTGACCCTGATGGGGCTGATGCTGATCTTCACCGGCTTCTACGGCTTCTACGCCGCGTGCCTGGTGATCTCGTCCACGGCCTTCCCGGGCTGGGCCAACATCTACCTGAGCCCGACCACGCTGGGCTCGATCGCGATGATCATCACGTTCGGGTTCGCGGGCGGCTTCACGGGCGGCTACTTCGCCTCGCGCGGGGACCCGTTCTGGACGGTGTCGGGCGGCCTCGCCGGCGTGATCGGGGTGTCGGCGGGCGCCGACGTATACGCGCCGACGCTCGGCTACCTGCTGGCGATGGTGACGGCGGCGCTCGTCGTGTACGCGGGCAGCTGGATCGAGAAGAAGATGCGGGTCGACGACGTGGTCGGCGCGGTCGCCGTGCACGGCGTGGCGGGCTTCCTCGGGATGCTCTGGGTGGGCGTCTTCGCCGCGGGCTACCCGACCGGTCTGAACAACGTGGACACCTCGATCGGCGGGCAGGCGATCGGCATGGCCACCTTCCTGCCGCTTGGATTCCTGTCCGGCTACGTGGCGTCGTTCGTGCTAAAGAAGCTGAACCTCCTGCGCGTGCCGCCGGAGGTCGAGCTCGAGGGCCTCGACGTGGCCGAGTACGAGCTGGACCTGTACATGCCCGAGACCGCCAGGACCACGGAGATGATCATCGAGCCGGATGGCACGATCGTCGTGGCCGAGACCGTGCTCACCGAGGCCGACCGGGAGGTGGTGAGGTAGGTGATCGAGTTGCTTGCCGCAATCCTCCTGCCGCTGATGCTGCTCGCGATCGCCGGCCGGTTCATGCGGCGCGAGGACAGCAGGCTGCGGCGGCGCGCGCGCCGTTACCGGCAGCTCGAGCTCGAGGGCATCGAGGAGCTGCGCCGCTCCGATGACCCGTTCCCGGAGCAGGGTCGGGTGGAGGGCGCCTTCCTGCGCGAGCCGGACGGCGCCGCCGCCGACACCGCCCGGGTGATGCACGAGGAGCTCGAGCGGGTGCGTGAGCACACGCGCCGGACCAACAGGAGACGGTCGCGAACCAGGTCGCGCCGGGGAGGGAAGGGGGCTGAATGCCTGCTGTGATCGACAGCTCGCCGAGCTGCGTCGTCTCCAGGGAGGGAGCGCAGCCGGCCGACGACAGCGCCGACTTCATCCTCCAGGCCAACTACCAGGACTGCGCCGGCTTCGGCACGTTCATGCCCGGCTCGACCTACGGCGATGAGGGCTCCGGAGCGGAGACCGCCTACATGGTCCTCACCTGGCTCGGAATCGTCGTGACCATTGCAGTGCTGGCCGCATGGGTGCTCTACGAGAACCGGCAGCTGGTCTCCCACGTGGCCCGGCTCGGACGCCGGGGGCCGCCCTCGAGCGAGGGGCTGCCGCCCCAGCCCGGCGTCCCGAGGGAATAGGAGCAGAGCATGATCGACAACGGCAGCGGCAAACGGCAGATCGAGTTCCCTCCGCGGCAGACCCACGTGAAGGGGTTCGAGGTCGCGGTGCTTGCGGTCTCGGTCCTGTGCGCGATCATCGTGCTGATCATCGTGCTCTTCACAGGCCTCGGGAACGAGTTCCGTCCAACTCTCTGACGCAAGCCCGCGCCGGCCGATCCGGCCCACCCGTGCCCAGGTCGCGGTGCTCGTCGCCGTGCTCCTGGCCGCGTTCGTGTTCGCGCAGACGTGCCAGAAATCCCAGGTGAGGCTCTCCAAGGAGGAGGCGATCGCGACAGCGCGCGAGGAGGTGGACTTCACGCCTCAGCGCACCCAGATCCGGCTGCTCCGCCAGGGCATCCAGTCGAAGCCCTTCTGGGTCGTGTCGCTGACGATCCCCGGTAAGACCGAGGACACATTCAAGCGGATCGCGGTGGTGCGCGTGGACGCGAACACCGGCAAGGTCGAGGACGTCGAGGGGGGGCGCCCGGCCCGCTAGCCTCCCCCTTGTGCGACGGACTGCCGCGGGCATTGTCCTGGCTGGCGGGCGGTCCACCCGGATGGGCCGGCCGAAGGCCGTTCTCGAGTGGCATGGGACCACTCTCCTTCAGCGCGTCGTGGGCATCGTCGGGCGGGTCGTGGACGGGCCGGTCGTGGTGGTGCGGGCGCCCGGGCAGGAGCTTCCTTCGCTGCCGGCGGGGGTGGTCGTGGCCACCGACGCGCGCGAGGGCCGCGGGCCGCTCCAGGGCCTGGC
>JBOGXT010000088.1:0-4318 GCA_050694635.1 Thermoleophilaceae bacterium | reverse complement strand
GCCCGGTGGAGCAGGTCACCGGCGGCGGGCCGGGCGCCGCCGTGCTGACACCCTCGCGCTCGGTGCGGCCGGCCTGCAGGCGGGCAGCGCGGCTGGCCGCCTCCCTCGTGATGCTCTACGACCCAGCCGCCTCGACCACTACGAACCCTACCCCGGTGAGCGGTGCCAGAGTCGCGCAATCGGGGCCCAGGCAGCGCGGGGCGGGTCACGACGGCCCATGGGCTTCCCTGGAATTTCCGGCAGCGCCCGGATCTCGGCCCGCGCATCGAAGTAGACCCCTCTCCGGTCGGCGAACTCCTTGGCCGATTCGCCGGGCGAACGCACCAGAGCAGGTTCATCACACCGCGGGCAACAGGACAGCGGCGGTGCCGCCCAGAACACGGAGCCGCACGGACACCGAGCGATCATGTGACCGGGCGCAGGTCCCCGCAAAACGGGGCGCCCAGGGAGACAGTTGATGCGACGGGAACCAAAGCCGCCGCCGGCGGTCGAAGGCGCCGGCCAAAAGTGGATGATGGACTGCGCTTCTCTCGGCCATGCGCCCTCCCGAGATCGGGACCGCCGCCAACACCCTCCTTGTCATCACCGCGCCGCCCCCGCGCCAGGTCGGCGACAAGCGCTCGCCCGGGACCAGAACGCAAACCGCCGCGCTCAGCAGGCCCACCGGCCGGCGACGACGCTCGGCTGGCTCGCGTGCCTGCCACCGCCGGGTTCCCGCGCGGCGGTATTTGGCTGCCTGAGCCTGCGCTTCCCATCTAGAGCCAGTCTACTACTGTGCATAGCAGATTGGCGTGGCGCTGCGGGAGAGCGGCTGAAAGGATTCGAACCCTCGACCTTCCGCATAAGTTGAACCTTCGGTCCGCGCCGATCACGGACAGCACACGCTCTTCCGCGTCGCATGGACACGCCCCGACACCGCGCGCAGCCTTGCCGGCGCGCAGGCAGCGACCCGGCCCCAACGAGGGAGCTAGCCGGGGCGGCGACGACCAGAAGCGCCAGCGCCTGGCGCCGACTCCTTGGACGGCCTGCGGTGACTCGCGAGCCAGCTCAACCGAGCGCGGCCTCTACGAAACGGTCGTCTTACAGGGATTTCTCTACCGCGTGTGCCCGCCTCGGCCCGCCCGTTGCACGGCGGGGCACGACTCATAATCGTGAGGTCGGTGGTTCGAATCCAGCCGGAGCTATGGCCCGGTGGCCCGCTCCCGACTACGCGCGCCAGTAGCTCCGCGCAAACAGCACGAGCACCGGGACGATCTCCAGCCGGCCGAGGTACATCTCGGCGGTCAGGATGAGCTTGGAGAGCACGCTGAAGGGGTCGAACGAGCCCATCGGCCCAGCGAACCCGAGTCCCGGGCCGGCACCTCCGAGCAGGCTCGCCGAGTCCGCCAGCGACTGGAAGGCGGTGAGCTGCACCCCCACGAGCGACGAGTCGATCAGGATCGCGACGGCTCCCGCGACGCAGACGCCGACGTAGAGGAACAGGAAGACGATGATCGCCCGGAGCGTGCGCTCATCGATCACCGCGCCATTCAGTCGCAGCGGCGCGACGAGCTCGGGATGCACCGTCTGACGGATCTCACGGCTCAGCATCTTCGCGATCGCAACGTGCCGCACCAGCTTGATCGACCCGCTCGTGGAGCCGGCGGAGGCGCTCACCATCACAGCCCCGAAGAGCACCAGCGCCGTGAGCGAGGTCCATTCGTTGAAGTCGCTGCTCGCGAAGCCCGTGGTGGTCATCATTGACACCGTGTTGAAGACGGCGTGACGAATGGCATCGCCACCGCTGAGGATGTCGGCGCTCCACAGCTCGACGAGCACGATCAGCGAAGCGAGCGCCAGCAACACGAGATAGACGCGGAACTCCTCGTCGCGCCGCAGCGCTCCGAGGCGGCGCCGGACGATGCCAGTGAACAGCAGCGCGAAGTTGGTCCCCGCCACGATCATGAAGACCACGATGGCCCACTGGGTCGGCGCAGCGAAGGGCTCGATCGAGCGCGCCTCGGACGAGAACCCGGCGGTGGCGATCGTCGCAAACGAGTGCGCGACGGCGTCGTAGAAGGTCATCCGCTCGTCGAGGCCGGTCCAGCCCAGCACGGCGAGCACGACGATCTCGAGCGCCGTGATTGCGACGTAGAGCACGACGAAGCGCCTGGCGGTCTGCCGGATCGTCGCCTCCAGCCCCAGCTCGGGGCCCGGTGCCTCGGTGCGGAAGAGCGCCTGGCGGCCGGCGACGTTCAGGCGCGGCAGCACCGCCAGGAACAGCACGATGATCCCGAGTCCGCCGAGCCAGGCGGTGAACTGGCGCCACATTGCGGTCGATTGGTTCAGTCCCTCGACGTCGGTCAGCACTGACGCGCCGGTCGTGGAGAAGCCGGACATCGACTCGAAGAACGCATCGACCGGGCTCGACAGCTGCGGAACGGCGAGCAGGTATGGCAGCGAGCCAAAGGCGGGGACGAGGATCCAGATGAGCGCGATCACCAGGTAGCCCTCACGTGCACCGACGCGTTCCTTGCCCGTCGTCACCCGCTCGAGCCCCGCGCCGACCGAAGACGTGATCAGGCCCGAGACGATGAAGGGCCAGAGTGGCTCGCCGTAGCCGAGTGCCAGCGCCGTTGGGAACACGAAGGCGAGCCCGAGGGGCTTGAGCAGCGAGCCAATCAGGTTGAGCGCACCGACGATGTCGACGCCGAGGGCGCCAGGCTGTGGCGGTCGTCCTGCGGCGACGGCTCGCACGCCACCATCATCCCCGCCCGGGAAGCTCCTATCCTCAGAGCATGAGGGTCATCGTGCTCGGTGCCGGGCACGTCGGGCGAGCCCTGGTCGAGGCGCTCCACGAGGAGCACGAGCTCGCCGTCATCGATGTCGACACCCGTCGCCTGGCCGAGTTCTCCGACCGCTACGACATCAGGACCGTGCAGGGAGACGGAACGACCCGCTCGGTCGTCCGCAAGGCCGGCGTCGAGAGGGCAGATCTGCTGATCGCCTGCAGCCCGCGGGAGGAGGCCAACCTGGTTTGCGCGATCCTGGCCAAGCGACTCTCAACGGCCAAGACGGTCGTGCGCACCACGAGCATGGAGCTGCTCGACGCATGGCGGGAAGGCGAGATCGACGTGGACTGCATGATCTCACCCGAGCTCGAGACCGCGAACGCCATCGCCGGCATCGTCGGACTGCCCGCGGCCCGCCAGACGGATGTCTTTGCCGAGGGCAGAGTCCAGGTTGTCGAATTCGACGTGCCGGCTGACGCCTCAGGAGACACGCTCGTGGGCCGCTCGCTGCGCCAGGCGCGGGTACCAGCCGACTCCAAGGTGGCCGCGCTGATCCGCGGCGGTCGCCTGGTCTTCCCCCGCGGAGAGGTGAAGATCCTGCCGGCCGACCGCGTGGTCGTCATCGCGTCGCCTGAGTCGGCTCGCACGTGGAGCAGGCTGCTCGCGCACGAAGAGCGGACGATCGACGACATCGTGATCTTCGGCGCGGGGAGGATGGGAACGACGATCGGCAGGGTCCTCCTGGGACGTGGCATGCGCGTGCGCCTGGTCGACGCAGACCCTCGGCGTGCTCACGACGCCGCTGAGGAGATGCCCGAGGTCCGGGTGTTTCACGCCAACGCCTTCGACTCGTCCTTCCTGGAGCGCCAGCGGATCGGCCAGGCCGCCGCGGTCTTCTGCATGAACGACGACGCCAAGAACCTGTACGGAGCAGCCCTCACCAAGATGCATGGCGTGCGTCTGACGATCGCGCTGTCGCACGACCCGACCGCCGTCCAGGTCTACGAGGAGGCCGGCGTCGATGTCGCGATCAATCCGCGCCAGGTGACCGCTGAGGAGATGGTGCGCTTCGCACACGACCCACGCATCAAGCAGATCGCGATGCTCGAGGGCGACCGCTTCGAGATCCTCGACATCACCGTGCGCCCCGATTCGCAGATGGTGGACAAACCGCTGGCCGAGCTTCCCGCGACCAACTCGATGGTCGGCGCCGTGATCCGCAACGACTCGGTGATGTTCCCGCACGGTCACGACGCGCTTCACGCGGGCGACCGCGTGATCGTGTTCGTCGAGTCGGGCAGGGCCTCGGCGGCTGAGCGCGCGCTGTAGTCACGCTAGGGTCGAGTGTTCGCCGCCGCTGGGGCTGTGTTCCCCGGCGAGCCAGCAGCACGCCGGCGGCGGTACCGATCTCGCGCGAAGCGGGCGAGCCGGAGCGGCAGGGCGAGCACGCCGGCCACCAGCAACACGGCCACGGCTCCCAGCGCCAGTGGAGCTGCCAGGAGCGCCAACAGCAGCGCCAGCAACAGCCCCGGCAGCGCGATCGGGAA